>NZ_JBHTVA010000004.1:0-281786 GCF_042793325.1 Embleya sp. NPDC056575 | reverse complement strand
CGCCCACGCGGCGCGGGGGCAAGTAGCCCGCCCGGGTCGGGCTTCGGGGTAACCGGAATGACGGGGGCGGGTGGTCTGCCCTACGGTTCGGCGGATGCATCCCCACTTCGACGCGGCGAATGAAGCGGACGAGCCGGACGAGTCGAGCGCTGTGCGCGACGTGGTTGTTCGGTGTGCCGACGACCGGGATACCCGGATATGTCTTCGGGACGCGTTCAGCCCGGACGACGAGGTCGCCGTCGCGCACTCCCCGGCGTCGCGACTGGTGAACTACACGGTCGAGTTGTGCGGGCCGGGGCTGGCCGCGCGTCTGGAGCGGGTGGTGGGCTGGAGTGGTGAGGCGACCGAGATCGACGGCTTTTTGACGGACCTCGCCCGGGACTTCGGGGGATGGGACGGTGAGCGGACCTGGCGTACGGACGATCGGGATCTGACCGTCAGGGCGGTGTTCCGGTCGGGGGGCCGGGTGGAGCTGACCTGGGAACTGCGGCCGTGGCGTAGCGCCGACGGCCGCTGGACCGCCTCGGCGACGACGGTGTTGGCGGCGGGGGAGCAGTTGTCGGTGCTGGCGGCCGATGTCCGGCACTTCCTCGCCGGCGCGGGAGGGTGACCGCGCCACGGCGGTCGCGCCGGTGCCGACGCGAGCCGCCCGCGCCGAACGCGGCGACGCGCCCGGCCGCCCCCGCTCACCCGTGTTCGGTGAACGCTTCCGTGATCGCGGCGCGATCCGCGCCCGATGCGAGGAGCAGGCGCAGCAGTACGCGGGCCTTGTACGGGTCGAGCAGGCCGCCGTCGAGCAGGCCGCGGCGTTGCAGGTCGGTCTCCGAACCGATCGCGCCGTAGGTGTGGCGCAGCACGGGGCCGGCGCCCGTGCGCGAGGTCAGCACGACCGGGATGTGTTCGGCGAGCGCACCCAGCGTCGGGGCGAGCGCCGACGAGACGTGGCCGACGCCGAATCCGGCCACCACCAGCCCCCGATGGCCGCCCGGGAGGCCCGCGAGCAGCGCGCCGTCGTCGTCGAAAGTCGCCGGGTACAGCGCCACGCGGGTCTCGGCCAGGGCATCGGCCGGGGGCGTCGGCAGCGGGGTGTGTCGTGGGGGAGCGGTCAGGATCCGGACCCGCTCCTCGACCACCCGGCCCAGCGGCCCGGTGTCGGGCGAGGCGAACGCGCTCGTGCTGCTGCTGTGTGTCTTGCGGACCCGGCGTGCGGCGTGGATCTCGTCGCCCAGGACCACCAACGCGCCGAGCCCGCGCGCCGGTTCGGCCGCCGCGACCCGCACGGCGGCGAGCAGGTTGGCCGGCCCGTCGGGGCCCGCCAGGGTCGGGTTGCGCATCGCCCCGGTGAGGACGAACGGCTCCGGGTGCGGCCACACGAGGTCGACCAGGTAGGCGGTCTCCTCCAGGGTGTCGGTGCCCTGGGTGACCACAACGCCCGCAGCGCCTTCGGCGACCGCGCGCGATCCGGCGGCGACCACGTCGAGGATCCGGGCGAAGGTCAGGTCGGCGCTGGGTACGGCCCGCACGTCCTGTACGCGCAGCCGCACGCCCGACTCGGTCAGGCCGGGAACGGCGGCGGTCAGGTCCGCGCCGGTGAGCCGGCTCACCACCGGACCGGCGGCGGACCCGTCGGTGCCCGCCATGGCGATCGTGCCCCCGAGCGTGAACAGCGCGACGTGCATCGGTCGGACCTTCCCGTGGATCACTGCGATGGACCCGGACACGGTATCCGCCCGCGCCGAGGACCGGCCCCCGCCCGGCCCGCCCGTCGGCGGAGGTCTCGGCGATCGGGGCACACGTGAAACGACCCCGAGGGACGTATGTCCACTCGGGGTCGTCGGGTGCTCTTCGGTGCCGTCGTGCGACGGTGCCGCTCCTCGGGCCGGATTCGACATCGTGCGGTCGGGCCGGCCTGCGGGTCGGGGGTCATCGCCGCCGTCACCGGGTGAGCAGTTGCAGGTTCCGACGCATGCGCAGCGACTCGATCGCCGCGGCGCTCTGTACCGCCTCCTGCTGCACCCGCTCGGCCCGACGGGCCTTTGCGGCGGCGCGCCGGCTGCGCAGGGCCGCCACGACCATCCGGTCCCGACTGGCGGCGGTGAGAAGCTCCTGCTGACGGTTCTTGTAAAGCTCGTACTCGATCACTGTGTCCACCTTCTGCTACTTCGACCCGGTCTCCCCGGCTCGTGGTAACAGCTTCGCGCCCCAGTGGGGGTCGGGACATGAGGCGGATGCCGCATCTATCCGGGGATCCGTCGCCCCCCGGATACCTAAGCCGATCCGAGCCGGCCTAAGCCGACGTAAGGTCGCCTAAGGTTGCCTAAGGTCCCCTGAGGCGGGCTCGCCGGGACGCTCACGACAACACCCTGACCTGGGCAAACGCCAGGCTTACGACACCTGCGGTCGTTCGGTACGGGCGGGCGGGGAGGACTCCGCCGGCACCGGCCGGGATCCGGTCCGCCAGGATGGGCCCATGGCGTCGATCGTGTTGGCATCGCTCACCGTGGACTGGATCCCCGTCGCGCATCGCATGGAGTTGCTGCGCTGCGACGAGGTGCCCGCCGGCTACGCCGTGACCACCGGCTTCGTGTTCGCCGTGGACGCGCCGGGACGTACGTTGCTCACCCGGGTCGACCGGCCGGGGCGCGGCTGGGAGGTGCCGGGTGGGCACCTGGATCCGGGCGAGACGCCGGCCCTGGCGGCGGCGCGGGAACTGGCCGAGGAGACGGGGCTGCGCCTGGACGCGGGCCGGTTGACGCTGCTCGGCGGCCAGCGGATCACCCTGTCGGAGCCGCCGCCGGCCGGCTATCGGTATCCGGCCAGGGCGTTCCAGGCCTTCCACGCCGTGCGGCTGCCCGACCCGGGCGCGCCCACCCGCCCGGAGCCGGGCTCGGAGTGCGGGGCGGCCGAGTGGGTCGGGCGGGCCGAGGTCGCCGACCGTTGCCCGGGCGCCGCGTGGCTGCCGCTGCACGCGACGATGTTCGACTGACCGGGGGCCGCCGCGCCCGACGCCCGGCCCGGCCCACCTCCGCGCCGTGTCCGACGGCCGGGCCGGCCCACCCCCCCCCGCCGCACAGCCGGGCCGAAACGGGCTAATCTGCACCGATGATCACCGTCTCCACCGCCAACGTGAACGGGCTGCGGGCCGCGGCCGGCAAGGGCTTCACCGAGTGGCTGGGCGCCACCGAGGCCGATGTGGTGTGCCTTCAGGAGGTACGGGCCACGCCCGACCAGCTCAGCGACGAGGTCCGCGACCCCGAGGGCTGGTACGCCTACTACGCGCCCGCCACCGCCAAGGGCCGGGCCGGCGTCGCGGTGTACAGCCGGATCCGGCCGAGCGCGGTGCGGATCGGCTTCGGGTCGGCCGAGTTCGACGCGTCCGGGCGGTGGATCGAGGTCGACCTGCCCAAGGTGACCGTGGCCAGCCTCTACCTGCCCACCGGCGAGGCGGAGACGCCCAAGCAGGAGGAGAAGAACCGGTTCATGGCCGACCTGCTCGCGCACCTGAAGGTGATGCGCGCGACGGCCGCGATCGGCGGGCGCGAGTCGCTGGTGTGCGGGGACTGGAACATCGCGCACACCGAGCACGACATCAAGAACTGGAAGGGCAACGTCAAGAAGTCCGGGTTCCTGCCCGAGGAGCGGGCCTGGCTCACCGACCTGTTCGGCGCGGCCGACTGGCACGACGTGGTCCGCCGGATCCACCCCGAGGGCCCCGGGCCGTACTCGTGGTGGTCGTACCGTGGCAAGGCGTTCGACACCGACGCCGGGTGGCGGATCGACTACCACGTCGCGACCCCGGAACTGGCCGACGTGGCGCTGACGGCGGTGACCGAGCGGGCGGACAGCTACGACGCGCGCTGGTCCGATCACGCGCCGGTGACGGTGGCGTACGACATCTGAGCGGGGGCGGGTCCGCACGGCATCCGCCCGGGCCGGCCCCTACGACATCCGCGCCGGTTCCGGGATCGGGTCGGGGTCCGTGCCGGGTGCGTTCGGCGTGCCGTGGAGCGTTTCGCGGCGCCGCCGCATGGCCTTCGTATGGCATTCGTCGCAGCACCACGGAGTGACCGGCATCGCCATCAATTCGGCCATCCGGGCGCGGGTCGTGTCGTCGGCCGGGGTGTAGACCATCATCCGGGTCTCCGGGACGTTCAGCTGCAACCGGGTGGCCGAGAGATCCAGCCGGCCCACCGCGACATGCAGGAGCCGCTTGATGTGCCGACTGCCCGAATTGACCTCACGGCGGGCCCACAGTCGGGCGAACTCCGGGCTGGCGTCGGCCAGTCGGCTGACGAACGACTCCCACTCCGGCTCACCGACGTGCCGGGCGAACGCGGTCTGCAACTCGGCGACCATGCGCGGTTCCTCGAAGGCCCGGTCGATGAACGGATTGCACGTCTCCCGCGACGTGAACGTGGCCCAGATCGCGTTGCGTTCCTCGATCGGCATGTCGGCCATGCTCGGAAACAGCCTGGAGTACGCGCCGTTCCAGGCCAACACGTCGTAGCGGGCGTTGTACACCGCCGCCGGATGCGGGACCAGCGTGTCCAGGATCTCCTGGATCTCCGCCGGCAGCGTCGCCCCCGGCGGAGGCGCGACCTCCCAGGGCACCTGCGCGAGGCGGTACAGGTGGGTGCGCTCGGCCGGGTCCAGACCCAGGGTGCGTGCGACCGCGTCCAGCACCTGGATGCTCGCGTTGATCGGCCGACCCTGTTCGAGCCAGGTGTACCAGGTCACCCCCACCCCGGCGAGCAGCGCCACCTCCTCGCGGCGCAGCCCCGGCGTGCGTCGGCGCAGACCCGGTGGCAGGCCGACCTCCTCCGGGGTGCGGCGCTCGCGCCGACTGCGCAGGAACGCGCCCAACTCGGTGCGCCGGCTGGCGGTGTTGGTGCTCATGCGGCCATCCTCGCCGCTCCCGGGCCGGGCTGCCAGGTGCTCTCGGTACCAGGATCGACAGGCTCTCGGCAACAGGATCGCCGCCCCCGCACGCTCCTTGCATGACCACGACAACAGCCGCGCCGGCCACGGCGCGGCGCGCCCATCCGCTCCTGCTGACGGCGTTGCTCACCGCACAGTTCATGGCCCTGCTCGACACGTCGGTCGTCAACGTCGCCGGCCCCACCATCCGTACCGATCTGGACACCAGCGGCGCGGGTCTGCAACTGGTCGTCTCCGGCTACACCATCGTCTACGCGATGCTCATCGTCACCGGCTCCCGGCTCGGCGGACGGCACGGTTTCCGCCGGGTCTTCGGCGTCGGCCTGGTCGTCTTCACCGCCGCGTCGCTGGCGTGCGGGCTCGC
Source organism: Embleya sp. NPDC056575 (assembly GCF_042793325.1). Classification (NCBI taxonomy): domain Bacteria; kingdom Bacillati; phylum Actinomycetota; class Actinomycetes; order Kitasatosporales; family Streptomycetaceae; genus Embleya; species Embleya sp. NPDC056575. The sequence continues at coordinate 276,484 of NZ_JBHTVA010000004.1, read as the reverse complement.
CTGGGACGACACATCGCTGATCGCGGCCCGCGCCGTCCAGGGCGGTGGCGCCGCGCTGATGGTGCCCCAAGTGCTCAATCTGATCCAGGCGACCTACGCCGGGGCCGACCGGGCCCGGGCGATGGGGCGCTACGCCGCGACCATCGCCGGTGGCATGGTCGCCGGGCAGGTGCTCGGCGGACTCCTGGTCAGCGCCGACCTGTTCGGGTTGTCCTGGCGGCCGGTGTTCCTGATCAACATCCCGGTCGGGATCGTGCTGTACGTGCTCGCGCGGCGGGTGCTGCCCGACGGCGGGATCCCCTCGGCACGCGGCCTGGACCTGCCCGGTCTGGCCCTGCTCGCCCCCGCCCTGCTGGCCCTGGTCGTCCCGCTGGTGATGGGGCACGAGTTGGACTGGCCGACCTGGGGGTGGGTGAGCCTGGCCGGATGCGTGGTGTTGTTCGTGCTGTTCGGGTTCGTCGAACGGCGTGCGTCGCATCCGCTGATCCCGGCGTCGTTGTTGCGGGTGCCCGGGGTGCTGCCGGGGGCGGTGACGCTGCTGCTCGCGATGACGGCGTTCGGCGGGTTGATGTTCTCCACCGCGCTGTACGTCCAGGGCGGCCTGGGCTACTCGGCGCTGGAGGCGGGGTTGACCTTCATCCCGGCCTCGCTGGTGTTCGCGACGGTGTCGCTGCGCTGGCAGGTGTTGCCCGCCGCGTGGCATCCGCGGTTGCCGATGATCGGGATGCCGATCGGCGCGCTCGGCTTCGCGGCCAACGCGTGGACGTTCCGCACCGGGCAGCCGCTGCCGGTGCTGCTCGCCACGATGGCGGTGGGCAGTTTCGGTCTCGGGGTGGCGTACAGCCCGGTGATGACGCTGGCGCTGCGCCGGGTGCCGCTGCCGCAGGCGTCGGACGCGTCCGGCCTGATGGTGACGATGATCCAGCTCGGCCAGGTGCTCGGGGTGGCCGTGTTCGGCACGCTGTACCTGTCGGTCGGCGGCGGCTTCCACCGCGCGGGCGAGGTGACGGCGTTGTGGATCGCGGCGACGGTGTTGCTCACCACCGTGCCGGCGGCGCGACTGCGTCGGTGAGCTTCGGGGGCCGCGGGGGTGCCCCCGATGTTCGTCGACGAGGTCCGGGCCGCGGCGGATGTCATCCGGTGTTCGCCGCGGCCTCAGCCGCGTCCTGGGCGGCCAGGACGCGGTGGCCGTATTCGAGGGACCACTCGCCCAGCGCCCGGAAGGGGACCAGGAGGGATGCGCCCAGGTCGGTCAGCGCGTACTCGACGCGCGGTGGCGCCTCGGCGTAGGTTCGGCGGTCCACCAGGCCGTGGTATTCGAGCCGGCGCAACGTCTCGGTGAGGACCTTCGCGCTGATCCCGCCGATCCGCGCGGCCAGCGCGCCCGGCCGCATCGGGCCGTCGGCCAGCGCGTAGACGACCACGCTGTTCCAGCGGTTGGTGAGCAGGTCGAAGGCGACGCGGGCGCGGCAGTCGGCGACGTACTCGCCTTCGTGCTCGGTCATGGCACCCATTCTCACCCGGTCGTTACTTACCGAACGGTGTGCATCGGCGCGCCTAGCGTCGTGGGGTCGGAAAGACACACGTCGTAGGTCGTATGGGGAGAAGCGCGATGCGAATCGGAATACTGGGTGCGGGCAACATGGCGGCGGCGCTGGGGGCCAAGTGGGTCGGGGCCGGGCACGACGTGCTGGTCGGGGCCCGGTCGGCGGAGCGGGCCGCGGTGCTCGCCGAGCGGATCGGGGCGCGGGCGGGCACGTTCGCCGAGGCCGCCGGGCACGGGGAGGCGGTGCTGGTGGCGGTCGGGTACGCGGCGGTCGGTGAGGTGGTCCCGCCGCTGGCGCCGAGCCTGGTCGGCAAGGCCCTCCTCGACTGCTCGAACCCGATCGTCCCCGGACCGGGCGGCCTGATGTTGAGCACGGACGGCGGCCCGGCGGCGGCCGACGCGCTCGCGGCGGCGGCGCCCGGGGCGCACGTGGTCAAGGCGTTCCACCTGGGCGCGGCCGAGGTGTGGGCGGGCCCGCATGCCACCGGCCTCGGCGTACCGCTGTGCGGTGACGACCCGACGGCGCTGGCCGTGGCACAGACCCTGGTCGCCGACATCGGATCGGTACCGCTGCCGGTCGGCGGCCTGGACCGAGCGGGATACCTGGAGGCGACCGCGGCGATCGTGATCGGCATGTGGTTCGCCGGCCAGGACCCGAGGGCGATGTTGCCGCTGCCGGAGAACGCCCACGGGTAGACCGACCCCGTTCCTTCACCGATGTTCCGGCTGCTTCGGCCGTGTCCCGGCTAGGGTTTGCGGGGTCAGGGACCGGCCCCGAAGGGACGTGAACGACATGCTGGTGATCCGAGCCGCACGCGCCTTCGACGGCGAACACGCACTGCCCGGGCCGGTATCGGTCTTCGTCGCGGACGGTCGGATCGTCGCACTGGAACCGGGCGAGGCACACGTGCCGGACGGCTGGGAGGTGGTCGACCACCCCACGGCGACCGTCCTTCCCGGCCTGTTCGACCTGCACAGCCACCTCGGCGGCGACGGTCGTGACGGCGCGCTCGACCGGTTGCCCGAGTACTCCGCCGCCGAACTCGACGCCGTGATCGACGACTCGCTGCGGCGCGAACTGGCCGTCGGGGTGACCGTGGTGCGCGATCTCGGCGACCGCGACTGGTCGGTGCTGCGGCGGCGCGATCGGGCGCCGGACGGGCGGGCCGTGCCGACGATCCTGGCGGCGGGGCCGCCGATCACCAGTGCCGGGGGCCACTGTTGGCGATTCGGTACCCAGGCCGGCGGGCCGGAGCAATTGCGCGCGGCGGTGCGCGAGCGGACCGAGCGCGGGGCGGACGTGGTCAAGGTGATGGGCAGCGGCGGCACGATGACGCCGGGCACCGACCTGATGCACTGCCAGTTCACCGAAGCGGAGCTGCGCCTGATCGTGGACGAGGCACACGCCGCCGGCTTGCCGGTGACGGTGCACGCGCACAACCTGCCCGCCGTCGAACAGGCCCTGGCCGCGCACGCCGACGGGATCGAGCACCTGACCTGCCTGACCGAGCAGGGCGTGCGGATCTCCGACGACCTGCTGGACCGACTCGCGGCCCGGGGCATCCCCGTGTGCCCCACGCTCGGAACCGACCCCGACGCGCTCCCGCCGCCGGCGGCGCGGGAGTTGCTGGAGCGCATCGGAGCGACCCGGGAGGTCCGGCTCGCCCACGTGGCCCGCACACACCGCGCCGGGGTCCGCATCGTCTCCGGAGCGGACTCGGGAATCAGCGCCGCCAAGCCGCACGGAAGCCTGCCGGCGGCCGTCGCCGACCTGGTGTGGGGCGGCGTCTCGGCGACCGACGCCCTCGCGTCCGCCACCTCCCTCGCCGCCGACGCGGTGGGCCTCGGCAACCGCAAGGGCCGGCTCCGCGCGGGCCACGACGCCGACCTGCTGCTGTGCGAGGGCGACCCCGTCGGCCGCATCGGGGCACTCACCGCCGTCAGGGCGGTCATGGTCGGCGGGACCTGGGCGGACCTGACCTAACCCTTTTCGCTCAGGTACGCGATCAGGACCGGGACGTGGCTGTGGGACGGATCGCGGACGGCGGTGAGCAGGGTCACCCGCCCCGTGCCGGCTCGGGTCAGTAGCGCGGTGCGGGCGGATTCGGCTGCCGGGGAGTCGAGTTCGGCGCGATAGCGGGCGCGGAATTCGGCCTCGGTGACACTGCCGCCGTGCAGCGCGCGGCGCAGCTCGGTGGACGGGGTCAACTCCTTGGCCCAGTCGTCGAGACGGGCGTCGGCCTTGGTGATCCCGCGCGGCCACAGGCGGTCGGCCAGGATCCGCAGGCCGTCGTCCGGGTCGACGGGGTCGTAGACGCGGCGGACGGCGATGGTGGGTCCGCCGGCCGAGGTGCGCTGGGCCATGGTGGCTGCCTCCGGGTGGGGGTCGGTGCCGGATGCCCGCGTGTACCCCGCCGCCGGGCGGTCCCACCATCGGGCCGCGCGTGCGCTCGCGTGGGTTGGGCTCGCGTGTGCCTGTTCGGCGCGGGTTCAGTACGCGATGCCGACCGGTTGGCGGTACGTCGCCGGGTCGTCGAGGACCGCGAGCATCGCGTGTGCCACGTCGGCTCGGGCGATCGTGGCGCCGCGTGGCACGCTGCCGCCGATCTGCGTGCGGTACACGCCGGTGACGGCCGCCTTGGTCAGCTTCGGCGGTCGCATCGCGGTCCAGTCGGTGTCGCTGCGGGCGAGTTCGGCCTCCATCGCCGCCAGGTCCGCGTATACGTCCTTGAGCATCGAGCGCAGGATCGGGATCAGGCCCTTGCGGACGAGGATCGAGTCCTCGGACGGTGTCGGGCCCACCGGCGCGGCGCTGATCGTCACCAGGCGCCGCACGCCCGTGTCGGCCATCGCGGTGATGATCGCGGCGGTCGCGGCGGCGGCGATCCCGGTGGCCTTGCGGTTGCGCGGGCCGATGCCGGAGAGCACCGCGTCGTGCCCGTCGATCGCCTCGCGCAACTCGGCCGGATTCGTCACGTCGGCCCGGACGACGTCGATGTTCGGGTGTTCGAAGTCGGGCCGGGACGGTGCCCGAACCACGGCCGTGATCTTGTGTCCGGCCGCCGCGGCCTGCCGCAGGACGTGTCCGCCGGTGGCGCCCGTCGCGCCGAGAACGGTGAGCCTCATGTGTCGCCTCCCGAGGTGGGTGAGTGTTCACTCACCCCTCCATGGTGAATACTTGCTCACCAATACGTCAAGCCCGGCCCGGACCGCCCACGACGAACGGACGACCGCCCCGATGCACCACTCGCCCCACTCGGGCGCGGACCGGCAGGCGCCGGCGCCCACCCGGCAGCGCATCGTCGACGCCGCCGAGCATCTGATGCGTACGCTCGGCCTGGCGCGGACCACCACGAAGGAGATCGCGCGTGCCGCCGGGTGCTCGGAGGCCGCGCTGTACAAGCACTTCACCGGCAAGGAGGAGCTGTTCGTCGCGGTCCTCCAGGAGCGGCTGCCGCCACTGGGGCCGCTGCTCGCGCAACTCTCCGGCGAGGCGGGCGAGTCGGGCGAGGCGGGCGAGTCGGCCGGGTCCGGGGCGGGCGCGGACGCGGGCGGCGGCGCCGTGGAGCGGCGGTTGGCGGCGATCGTGCGCCGCGCCGTGGAGTTCTACGAGGAGAGCATGCCGATCGCCTCGTCCCTGTTCGCCGAACCCGCGCTGCTGCACCGGCACCGCGAGGCACTGCGCGGCATCGGCGCCGGTCCGCAGGTACCGCTGCGCATGCTCGCCGACTACCTCGCGGTGGAGCGCGATCGGGGCCGGATCGCGCCCGAGGTCGATCCCGACGCGGCCGCCGCGCTGCTCCTGGGCGCGTGCTACCAGCGGGCGTTCCTGCGGCACTTCATGGGCGTCGAGGACGGTCAGCCGGTGGCCGAATTCGCCGCGAGCACCGCCCGCACGCTGATGCGCGGCATCGCCCGTAGCTGATGTCGGCGCGGGCTGCGACACTCCGGTCAGCGAAGGTCCGCCCGCGATGTCGGTCCGGGCTCATATCGTGCGCGCATGGAACTGACACCCCACATGATCACGATCGACTGCGCCGACGCGGGCCGGCTCGCCGCCTGGTGGGCGGACGCGCTGGGCGTGGAGATCGCCCAGGACTTCGGCGAGTTCGTCATGGTCGCGGCCGAGCCGCTGGTCCTCGGCTTCCAGCAGGTGCCGGAGCCGCGGGTCGGCAAGAACCGGCTGCACATCGACTTCTCCGCCCCCGACCGCGTCGCGGCGGTCGACCGGCTGGTCGGGCTCGGCGCCACGGTGGTGGGGGATCGCAGCGCGCCCGGGCTGAACTGGACCACCATGCAGGACCCGGACGGCAACGAGTTCTGCGTCTCGGGGTAGCCGCGGCGCCCGGACTCAGCGCCGGTTCAGGTGGTCCGCCAACGCCCGCAAGGCGGTGATGGTTTCCCGGTCCAGGAGCTCGTCGTCGGCGGTGGGCCAGGCGCTGGTCTTGACGATGACGACGTCGGCTTCGGGGTCCACGTAGAGGTATTGGCCGAAGACGCCGATGCCGGTGAAGGCGCGCCGCGCGCCGCCGAGGGTCCACCACTGGCTCGAATAGCCGTAGTGCGGTCGGCCGCTCGGGCCGAGTGCGCCGACCGCGATGTGCGGAACGTCGCGGCCGCGGCTGCGCGCCACCCACTCCTTCGGCACGATCCGCTCGCCCGCCCACTCGCCGTCGCGGGCCATCAGCAGGCCGATCCGGGCCAGGTCGCGGGTGCTCGCGTTGAGCGAGCCGCCGCCGAGCGCGGTGCGCGGGCGACCCCGGGTGAGGAAGTAGTACGCGTCGTCCTCGGTGCCGATCCGGGACCACAGCCGGCTTGCGGCGTACTCCGCGAGCGGCATCCCCGTCGCGCCTTCCAGGACCCACCCCAGCACCTGCGTGTCGATCGTCGAGTAGTTGAACGCGGTGCCCGGCGGGCTCATCCGGGGCAGCGAGCGGATCACGTCCAGGATCGATCCGCCGCCGGTGACAGCGCGTTCGAAGCGGTTGATCGCGCTGTCCGGGACGGTCCAGTCCTCGACCGCGCCGACGCCGCTGCACATGTCCGACACCTGCTCGACGGTGGGCCCCTCGAACGCGGTCCCGGCCAGGTCCGGGCAGTACGTCACGACCGGGTCGTTCAGACTCGTGATCGCGCCCTCGGCCAGTGCGATGCCGACCAGGATCGAGGTCACCGACTTGGTCAGGGAGAACGCCTGGAAGCGCACACCCGGCCCGGCGCAGCGGCCCGGATAACCCTCGTGCACGATCGCCCCGCGATGCAGCACCAGGAACGACGTGGTGAAGGTGCGCGCGTGCAGGTCCGCGAGCGGGCGCTCGACCCGGTCGAGGGTGTAGGTCGCCTCGATCGACTCGGGCCGCTCCGGCCACGGGGACGCCGTCGCGGCGCGCGGGACGACGGTCTTGGGCATCAGCGCGTGCATGTGGGTGAAGGTCCACTCGTTCACCGGACGCCGCATCATCAGATCGCCCTGATGCCGCCAGAGCCACACCGCCCCGGCCGCGGCCCCGGCCAGGGCCGGCACGGTCCGACCCCAGCGCGGCATACCCGAAGCAGAACCCACGACGCCACTCTCCCTGTTGTGCGCACTCGTCTCGGATCGGATCGAACCGGATCGGACCGGTCGGCGGCCGGAGCCGCGCATCAGTAGAGCATCGACGCACGGGACGACGCGAGCGGCACGTTGCGGGCGGTCAGGCCCGGCCGCGCAGGTAGCGACCCCGGGAGAGTTCGGTGACCAGGACCCGATTGTCGCGGCCCGGGACCACGGTGCGGCGCTCCTCGGTCATGCCGAGCTTCGTCATCACGTTGGCCGAGGCGGCGTTGTCGACGTGGCACACGCTCACCAGGCGCGGGACGCGGGCGTACTCGAACGCGAAGCGCAGCACCTCGACGGCGGCCTCGGTGGCGATGCCGTGGCCCCAGTACGGCCGGGCCAGTCGCCAGCCGATCTCGACGGCGGGCAGGATCTCCGGCAGGAACTCCGGTACGGCCAGGCCCGCCCAGCCGACGACCGTGCCGACCGGGCCCGGGTCGGGCGTGCGCAGTTCGATCGCGAACAGACCGAACCCGCGTGCCTCCCAGTCGCGTTCGTAGCGGGCCAGGGCCGCGGCGCTCTCTTCGGGGGTAAGCGGCAGCCCGCCGCCGACGTAGCGCATCACCTCGGGGTCGGCGTGCATGGCGGTGAGCGCGGGCAGGTCGTCGTCGTGCCAGCGGCGGAGCAGGAGGCGGTCGGTTTCGATCATGGGACCATCGTGCATGATCCGGCGGCGGCTCGGGGAACGCGTTTTCGGGCTTTCGCACGCCACCGGATCGGGCCGCGACGCGAGGTGCCTTCGAGCCGCGACGCGACGTGCCTTCCGGCCTCAACGCCATGTCCGATTCCCGCCGGACGGTGCGCCGCGGATCGCGCACAGTGGGTGGTGGAAGCCCCGGTGTCGCACCGGGATCGGTACTCGCGGCCCACGGCCGCGGTCTTGGCGAAAGGTGCCATGATGACCGTCCACACCACCCTCGACAGCCCGCTCGGCGAGCTGCTGCTGATCGGCGAGGAGCGAGCCGACGGCACGGTCGCGCTGACCTCGCTGTCCGTACCCGGCCAGAAGGGCGGGGCCCGGGTGCCCGCCCACTCGCGTGCGGACGCGACCGTGTTCGCCGAGCCGGTGCGTCAACTCGGCGCCTACTTCGCGGGCGAACTGCGCGACTTCGACCTGCCGTTGGCCCCGCGCGGCTCGGCCTTCCAGGAGCGGATCTGGGCCGCGGTCGACGAGGTCCCGTACGGCACCACGACCACGTACGGCGCGATCGCCGAACGCGTGGGCACCTCGCGGGCGGGCGTCCGCGCGGTGGGCACCGCGATCGGCGCCAACCCGCTGCTCCTGATCCGCCCGTGCCACCGGGTGATCGGCGCGGACGGCGCGCTGCGCGGCTACGCCGGCGGGCTCGACCGCAAGGAATACCTGCTCGACCACGAGGGCGCGCTGCCGGCGCGGCTGGGGTGAGCGCCGTGGACACCCTCTTCGCCGCCGAACCGGCGAGCGGCACCGACCTCGCCGCGCGCCTCGACGAGCACGGCCACGCGCTGACCCACCGGATCCTGGACCCGGACACCTGCCGGGAGATCGCGGATCTGTACGACCGACCCGAACTGTTCCGGGCCACGATCGACATGGCCGGACACCGGTTCGGGGCCGGCCGGTACCGCTACTTCGCCGCACCCGTCCCGGAGCCGATCGCGTCGCTGCGCGCGTCCTGCTACCCGCACCTGCTGCCGATCGCCCGTGCGTGGGCGGAGCGGCTGGGCCGGCCGGCACCCTGGCCGGACACCCTCGACGAGTGGCTGACGATGTGTCATGCGGCGGGCCAGACCCGGCCGACGCCGATCCTGCTGCGCTACGGGCCGGGGGACTGGAACGCGCTGCACCGCGATCTGTACGGCGATCTGGTCTTCCCGCTCCAGGTGGTGATCGGCCTCGACGAGCCCGGCGTCGACTACACGGGCGGCGAATTCCTGTTGGCCGAACAGCGCTTCCGGGCGCAGTCGCGCGGGACCGCGATCAGCCTGCCGCAGGGGCACGGGCTGGTCTTCACCACCCGGGACCGGCCGATCCGCTCGACCCGGGGCTGGTCGGCCGCCCCGGTCCGGCACGGGGTCAGCACGGTCCACTCGGGCCGGCGCCGCACCCTCGGCCTCGTCTTCCACGACGCGGCGTGAGTGACGTGAGCGCTGTGAGTGCCGTGAACGGCGGTGCCGGTGGCGTGGGTGGCGGGTACACGCTGATCGGGCCGGACGGGCGGCCCTACCGCAGTGCGATCCCCGGCGCCCTGGGCGGAACCACGAACGGCCGGCTCTACGGGCGGCTGGACTGCCGCAGCGCGTTGCGGGCGATCGCGCGCGGCGGCTACGTGGCGAGCCGGGTCTTCTTCGCGACCGAGGCGGACGCGGTGGCGGCGGGGTTCCGGCCCTGCGCGGTGTGCCTGCCGGCCGAGTACGCCCGCTGGAAGGGCCGCCCGCCCGCGCCGCACACCGAGGCGGAACTGGCCGACCTGCTCCGGAAGTTGGCCGGTCGGCGCACGCTGGCGATCGGACACGGCCGAGACCGCGCGTCCACCGCCGCCGCACACGCGCTCGCGGCGGCCTGGCCGGGCGAGGTGGTGAGCGTCGTGTCCTGGCCCGAGCAGGCCGCCTCGTGGCTGCGCCCGGCACTGCGGTTGACCGCCCACGCGCCGGACGCCTGGGTGGTGGCGGGCATGGCGCGGGGGTGGGCGGGGATGCGGGAGCGGTTGTTGCGGAGTACCGATTGGGACCCGGAACGCACGTATGGGTTCGCGTCGTTGGCGGACGCGATCAGGGACGCGGGAGAGGAGTGGGGCGCGACCACCGGCTTCCTGTCGTACGCTCCGATCATGGCCGAAAGCACTCTCGTCCCGGACGACTTCGTGATCCCCCCGCCGCCGAGCACGCCGTCCTTCCGGCTGGAGCCCCTGGCGGCCCGGCACAACGAGGCCGACCTCGCCGCGTGGACCTCGAGTATCGACCACATCCGCGCCACGCCGGGTTTCGCCGGCCGCCACTGGCCGCCGCCGGAGGGCATGGCCCCGGCGGACAACCTGCGCGACCTGGTCAAGCACGCGGACGACTTCGCGCGGCGAGTGGGCTTCACCTATACGGTGCTCGCCGTCGGGGGCGCGGAGGGCGTCGAGGACGTCATCGGGTGTGTGTACATCTACCCCGACCGGGACGACCCGTCGATCACCAACGTGCGCTCGTGGGTGCGGGCCGACCGGGCCGACCTCGACGCTCCGCTCCACCACGAGGTGTCCGCGTGGCTCGCCGCCCGGTGGCCCTTCGAGCACGTGGTCTACGCCCCTCGGTAGGAACGCCGGCATGCGCCCGGCTGGTCAGGCGAACTCCGGTATCAATGCCGCGAGTTCGCGCCACTCGTCGAGCGGGATGCGGCCCTGGTCCGGGGTGAGGACCTGGAGGCAGACGTGGTCGGCGCCCGCGTCGAGGTGTTCGCGGACGCGCTTGGCGATGGTCTCGGGGTCGCCGATCGCGAACAGGGAGTCGACCAGGCGCGTGCCCTCGCCGTCGAGTTCGGCCCGGCTGAAGCCGAGTCGGCGGAGGTTGTTCACCTGGTGTCGGGCGGCCTGGTAGCCGGCCACGAAGCCGCGCGCGACCTCCAGGGCCCGGGTCCGGTCGGCCGTCGGGGACGGGACCACGGTCAGCGCCACGGACAGGTACGGATCCGGGCCCATCGTCTCCCGGGCGAGCGCGGTGTGGTCCACCGTGACCAGGTAGGTGTGCGCGCCCCAGGTCCGGCGGCCGGCGAGGGCGAGCATCCCGGGGCCGAGGGCGGCGAGCACACGGCGGGCGGGGCGCTCGGGCGGGTCGCCGACGAGTACCGCGGCGTCCATCTCGTCGAGGTACGCGCCGACGCCCGCGACGGCCGGGGCGGTGTTCGCCTTGGGCATGCCGGGGATGTCCGCCTGCCCGGCGGCGCGGTGGCCGCCCAGGCCCAGCACGAAGCGGCCCGGATACGCCTCGTTGAGCGTGGCCTCGGCGGCGGCCATCAGGCGCGGGGTGCGCTCGGACATGATCGCGATGCCGGTGGCGACCGGGAGCGTACGCGTGGCCGACAGCAGGAGTTGGGCATGCGTCGTGGCCTCGCGGCCGATGCCCTCGCCGACCCACAGGCCGCCGTAGCCGAGGGCCTCGATCTCGGCGGCCGCGTCGCGTACCGCGCCGGCGGGACGACCGTCGAACGCGAAGGTCCACAGGCCGAGTCGGCCGAGGGCGGTCTTGTCGTGCGTCATCGGGTTCCGTTTCGGTTCGTCGGGGTGTGCGGGTGGGGTGCGGGGTGGGGCCGGCGGTGCTTCGTGGCATGCTCCGCCCGATGGCATGGCTCCGCCTGTGGACAGGGCTCCGCCCGGGGCACGGCTCCGCCCGGCATTCCGGAGGGGTCCTCCGGTTTGCCTCTTCCACCATATGGAGGCAGGCTCCGTTTGACAATCGTGGTGTCGTTCGAGAGGGAGTGCCGATGAGCCGGCCGATGCGCGCCGATGCGCGGCGCAACTACGAGCGGCTGCTCGCCGAGGCCCGGGTGGTGTTCCGCGAGCAGGGCGTCGACGCGTCGCTGGAGGAGTTGGCCCGGCGGGCCGGGGTCGGGATCGGGACGCTGTACCGGCATTTCCCGACGCGCGACGCGCTCGTCGAGGCGGTGGTGCGGGATCGGTACGACGGCCTCACCGCGCGGGCCGAGGCGTTGCGCGACGCCGACCGCGCGCGGGACGCGCTGGCCACGTGGTTGCGGTTGCTGATCGAGGGGGCCGGTACGTTTCGGGGGATGAGCGCGGCGCTGATGGCCACGCTCGCCGACGAGACGTCGGAGTTGTACGCCTCCTGCCATGCGATGCGCGAGGCCGGCGCCGCTCTGCTCACCCGCGCGCAGGCGGTGGGGGAGGTGCGCGCCGACATCGACACGGACGGGTTGTTCACCCTCGCGCACGGGATCGCGTGGGCGCACGAGCAGCGTGAGGTGGACGATCCGGAGCGGTTGCCCCGGCTGCTCGACGTGGTGGTCTTCGGGCTGGCGACGCGCGGCTGAGTACGTGCGCCCCCGACGGGTGGGGGAACACGCGGGTGGGATGCGCGGCGACCCGCTCGGAGCGCGTGCGGGCGGCTCGGCCAGACTGCGGGACATGGACAGTCAGGCGAATGGGCGGGCGAAAGACGCGGCGGACGTGCGGATCACCGGCGCCGCGGGGGCGTTGTTCTTCGATGCCGAGGGGCGGGTGCTGCTCGTCGAGCCGGACTACAAGCCCGGGTTGGAGTTTCCCGGCGGGATCCTGGAGCCGGGGGAGTCGCCGTGGGAGGGCTGCGTCCGGGAGGTGCGGGAGGAGTTGGGGATCGTCCTCGACGGTGCGCCGAACCTGCTCGTGGCGCAGTGGGTGACGCCGGCGGGCGGGCATCGCGGCGGTATGCGCTGGCTGTTCGACGGGGGTGTGTTGACGGCCGAGCGGATCGGGCAAATCCGACTCCAGGCCGACGAGTTGCGGGCGTGGCACCTGCTGACGCCGGATCAGGGCGCGGCGGCGATGCCGCCGGGGCGGGCCGCGCGACTGCGGGCGGCGCTGCGGGCGCGGGCGAGCGGTGGGGGGATGTACGTGGAGGGCGTGGAGTGAATCGGGCGCGCTAGCGGTGTGTGCCGTCGGCGCCCGTCACGGCGGCCGTCAGTGCCTCGACGAGCGGGATCGGTGGCGCGTCCGCCGTCGGGTACACCAGCAGGGTGCCGTCGGCCGCGACGGCGAAGCGGCCGCCCAACCGGCCCTCGCGGGCGGCCTCCTCCGGGTCGAGGGGGATGGGTGGGCCCTCGTCGAGGATGAGGGTGTCCGGGGTCAGGCCGGCGCGCAGTACGGCCGCCTCCAGAGCCCTTGCCCGGCCCGGATGCGACGTGCGCAGCCAGATCCGCCGGGCCGGGAACGGGTCGCGCTCCAGGAACGGGCGACCCGCGTGGTCGAGCGAGAACAGGTCCAGGACCGGTCTGCGGTGTGCCACGACGATCGGTCGGCGGCCGGTGAGTCGCGAGCGCATGCCGGGCGGCGGGTAGCCGAGTACGGGTAGTGCCGCGACGCCCCGGCGCTCGAACTCGGCCGCCGTCGCGGCCAGCAGCGCCTCGACGCGCTCGGCGGGTCGATGTGCGGCGGAGGTCGGGCCGGCGCCGGAAGCCGGACCGGCCGACCGCTGCCGCTCGGCCTCGATGCGGGCCTCGAAGTCGTTCATGGCGGCAACCTACCGGCGCGTCGTGTGTGGCGGGGCGGTTCGGGTGGGCGGGTGCGGTCGGGGCGTGATCGGCCGTGCTCGGGACGCGGCCGAGGGGTGATCACCGGACCGGCCCGATCGTCAGCCCGTCCGGGTCCGCTCCTGGCCGAGCGGCAAGCCGATTTCCTTGCGAACAACCGTCCCGGGATCAAAATTGACGTCCCGTCAGCCTTGTCGATTGGCAAAGGTCGACGTATGTTCATGGCCAACAGGAAGGGGGACCCGTGGCGATTCCGGCACCGGAGGACACCTACGACCGGGTGCTCCTGGCGGCAGAGGAGCTGTTCGGCGAACACGGCTTCGCCGGCACCTCGCTACAGGCCATCGCCGACCGTGTCGGAGTGACCAAGGCGGCCCTGTACTACCACTTCCGGACCAAGGACGAACTGCTCGACGCCCTGCTGCGCCCGGCCCTGAACGATCTGGACCGGGTGTTGGAGGTCGCCGAGAGCAGGCGCGGCACCACCGCTCGCCAACGCCTGCTGTTCGAGGGGTACGTCGACTTCCTCATCCGGTATCGCACCCTCGCCGTCATCCTCGACCGGGACGTCGCGATAGGCCGCCACCCCGCCATTCAGCCCCGACTCGCCTCGATCACCGCGCGGGTGCGCGAAGTCCTCGACGACGTCGACGACTCGATCGAATACCGCGTGTCGACGGCGGTGGCGATGGGTGGCATCTACTCCGCCGTCGCCGCCTTCCCCGAATTGCCCGACGACGAGCTGGGTCGCATCCTGCGGGGTGTGGTCCGCAAGCTCCTGGGCCCGCGCCGCAGGGCGCCGGGCCCGGTCGCCGGGGTCTGATCGAGCACGCGCTCACCGCACCACCGCTTCACAGCTCCACCGCTCCACCGCGACGTTCGGCACCCGTCCCCGGCCGGATCCCGCGGCGACCTCGCACACCCTCCGGCAACGGGAGTTCCACCATGACGTGTCCGGTCCTCGACCACGGCTTCGACCCCACCGACCCCGACCTGTACACCACGCGCATCCCGCTCGACGAGTTCGCGCTGCTGCGCAAGACGTCCCCGGTGGTGTGGGTGCCGCAGACGCCCGAGGTGTCCAACTTCGGCGACGACGGCTACTGGCTGGTCACCCGGCACGCGGACGTCAAGGAGGTCTCCACCAAGCCGGAGATCTACTCGACGAACAAGAACACGGCGATCATCCGCTTCGCCGAGGGCATGGACATGTCCAACATCGATGCGCAGAAGCTCATCATGATCAACATAGACCCGCCGGAGCACACCCGGCTGCGCAGCATCGTCCAGCGCGGCTTCACACCCCGGGCGATCAACGCCCTCCAGGCCGCGCTGACCGAACGCGCCGCGCAGATCGTGGCGGACGCCAAGGCCAAGGGCTCGGGCGACTTCGTCACCGAGGTCGCCTGCGAACTGCCCCTTCAGGCGATCGCGGAACTGATCGGCGTACCGCAGGAGGACCGCCGGAAGATCTTCGAGTGGTCGAACAAGATGCTCGGCTACGACGACCCCGAGTACGCGGAGACCCAGGAGGCGGGCGCGCAGGCCGCCGCCGAGCTGATGCTGTACTCGATGGGCATGGCCGAGGAGCGCAAGGCGTGCCCGGCACAGGACATCGTCACCCGGCTGATCACCGCCGAATCCGACGGCAGCCTGTCCTCCGACGAATTCGGCTTCTTCGTCCTGCTGTTGGCCGTGGCCGGCAACGAGACCACGCGCAACGCGATCACGCACGGGATGCTGGCGTTCTTCGACAACCCCGACCAGTGGGAGCTGTACAAGGCGGAGCGCCCGGAGACCACGGCGGACGAGATCGTGCGCTACTCCTCACCGGTGATGTCCTTCCAGCGCACCGCCACCCAGGACACCGTGCTCGGCGGCCAGGAGATCAAGGCGGGCCAGCGGGTCGGCATCTTCTACAGCTCGGCCAACTTCGACGCGGACGTGTTCGAGAACCCGACGAAGTTCGACATCACCCGCAGCCCCAACCCGCACCTGGGCTTCGGCGGCGGCGGCCCGCACTTCTGCCTCGGCGCCTCGCTCGCGCGCATGGAGATCAACCTGATGTTCAACGCCATCGCCGACGCGATGCCCGACATCACGAAGGCCGCCGACGCGAGGCGCCTTCGCCACGCCTGGATCAACGGCATCAAGGAACTCCAGGTCCACTACACGGGCAAGTAGCCGGGCCCGACCACGGGCCACCCCAAGCAGGCGCCGCCCACTCCCGGGAGCAGCGGGCGGCGCCTTCCCGCGGTCCGGCACGGTGATGGGACAAGGTCAGCCGGTCCAGGTGAGGCTGATGACGCTGACCAGTACCCGCGTGTCCTGGACTACGCAGGTGGCGAACCCGAAGCGGCCGAACGGCGCTTCCAGGGTGTCCTTCAGACCGCCGGCCATGCGTTTCCCGGCACTCCACGGGTCGCGCTGTAGCCGGTGCTCCAGGGTGTCGAGAGCGTTGAGGGCGGTGCGTGGCAGGGTCCGCCGGACCAACTCGGCCTTCGGGTGGTACTCGATCGTGTAGCTCACCGCTCCGCCTCTTGGAGTCGGGCGAGGGGGATCGCCCCCACGTCCTCGCCGGCGCGGACGGCTCGGGCGCGGTCGAGAATGTCGTCGTAGTCGCCGGCGCGGTGGTGGATGAGGCGCCGTTGCCAAGGTTCGAGGATGTCGGCGAGTTGGGCGAGGTCGCCGAGTTCGGCCGCGACGCGCAGTGCGTGTTGGTAGTCCTGTTCGAACTGGGCGCGGGCGTCGTCGGGGAGTTCGGCGCGGATTTGGCCGGGGGTGGGCCAGAGGGCGCCGCCGGTGTGGATCGTGACGTCGGGATCGCGCGGGTCGCGGGTGTCGTCCATGCCGTCAGCGTGGCATCGTGCCCACCGTGATCGGTAGCCGGCGCACTCGGATGGAGCACGCGCCGGTTATGGGCCCGGGGCGAGGGTGGGCAGGCGGCCGATTACCGTGGACCAGTCGTGTGCGTCGTCGCCGTCGAGTGGTGAGCCGTCCTCGTCGAGGACCAGGCCGACACCGCAGGCGCGCAGGGTGTCCAGGCTCCGGACCGAGGCCGGGTGCGCGGCCAGGGCGCTCTTGAACCAGGGCACGGCGACCACCGGGATGCCTGCGCCCAGCGCCTCGTTCAGGGTGCCGAGGGCTACGTTGTCGGAGATGCCGAGCGCCCATTTGTTGAGGGTGTTGAAGGTCAACGGGCAGGCGAGCAGCGCATCCGGGGCCGGGAACGGCCGCGGGTCGTCGGGCCCGCGCTCGCGGGTGCGCACCGGACGGCCCGCGACGGCCGCCAGGTCGTCGAGACCCGCGTCGAGCCATGCCGCGGCGGTCGGAGTGAGCGTGACACACGTGTCCCAGCCGTCCCCGCGAACGGTGTGGACCAGGCTCCCGAGCTCACGCAGCGCAGGAGCGGCCCCGGCCACGACGTACAGCACACGACGCGTCATGCGTGAAGCCTACGAGCGCCTGACGCGGGTCTGCGTCCGGTGGGCGTGGCGGGTGTCGGCGGGGGGTGGGAGGGTGGTGGGTTCAAGATCGTTTGTTCGGTGTCCGGGAGCGCGGCGTGGGTGGAATCGGCGAGGGTGTGTACGTGGTGCGCAATGTGCACAGTGGGCTCGTGCTCGAGGTCGAGGGGGGCCGGGCCGGGGGCGGGGCCCGCGTGGTGCAGGGGGCCGACGACGGGACGACCGCGCAACATTGGCGGGTCTCGGCGGTCCATCCCGGTGGGGCCGTGTATCACCTGGAGCACGTGGTCGCCGGGAGGCGGCTGGACGTGATCGGGGCCTCCGTGGAGAACGGGGCCTACGTACAGCTTTGGCGGGCCAACAACTTCGGCGCCCAGGAGTGGATCCTGGAGGAGCACGCGGAGGAGGCGGGGCGGGTCACGCTGATCAACTACGTCAGCGGGCTGCTGCTCGAGGTCGCCGACGGCAGTACGGAGGTCGGTGGGGCCGTACGGCAGTGGGAGGACACCGACCACCCGTCGCAGTGGTGGACGCTCGAAGCACGCTGAGCCGCGCCCGAGGCGCACGCCCTACGCCGCGGCCACCAGTTGGGCGCGTGCCAGCGCGGGCGTGGCCGGGCGGGGCCGGGCGGCCGGGCGGGTGAAGACGAACAGTCGCAGCACCACGAAGCGGCCGATCCCGGCCAGGCCGGACGCGCCCAGGTAGACGCCCTGTTCGACCAGGACGCCCGCGCCCGGGGCGGCCGCGTGCAGGCCCAGCATCGCGGCCGTGGTGACCAGGTACGCGGCCAGCGCGCTGAGCGCGGACTGCCCGTGCGCGCGCAGCCCGGCCCGGCCGCCGCCGAAGGTGAACCGGCTGTGCAGTTCGGTGGCGGCCACCGTGGAGACCACGGTCACGAACGCGTTGGCGACCGCGATCGGCATCGTGCCGGAAAGGACGACCAGCGCACCGGAGGAGGCGATCCCGGTACCGCCGCCGAAGACCACGAAGCGCGCGAACGCGGCGATCGGACCGGACTTCCCGGTCTCGCCGCCCGCCGCCTCGCCGCTGGTGTCCGCGCTGCTCTTCCCCGTGGTCTTCATAGGCTTCAGCCTAGAAACGAATGAGGCAAACGAGCTTCCTGATTTGCTCGATGCACGCGGGATTCTCGATAAAAACACAGAACCAAGCCTGGCGGAAGACACAGCCCCGACGCACCGGGTTTTTCATCGCCGGCGCCCCGCCCACCGCCGGGCGCCCCGCTGCCCGAGTGCGCCCCGACCGAAGCCGATCGGAGCGCTCGCTCCCCGGGCGTCGCCCGGCGCGGACCCGCCAAGATCCGCCGGACAGGGCCTAGTTGGCCGACGTGAAGACCAGCGTCGCGTTGTGTCCGCCGAAGCCGAAGGCGTTGGCCACCGCGACGTTGAGCGGGCCGACCCTGGGTTCCTTGGCGACCACGTCCAGGTCGATGTCCGGGTCCTGCGAGTCCAGGTTGATCGTGGCCGGGACGACCCCGTCGCGCAGCGCCGACACCGCCGCGACCGCGGCGATCGCGCCGGCGCCGCCGCACAGGTGGCCGAGCATCGACTTGATCGCGGTGACCGCCGCGTGCGTACCGATCGCCTCGGTGATCGACGCCGCCTCCAGCACGTCGCCGGCCGGGGTCGAGGTCGCGTGTGCCTGGATGTGGTCCACGTCGGCGCCGGTGACGCCCGCCTCGGCCATCGCCAGCCGCAGCGCCCGGACCTGGCCGGGGCCGTACCCGGCGGTGATGTGGTTCGCGTCCGAGGTGACCCCGGCGCCGGCCAGGTGCGCGTGTACGAACGCACCGCGCGCCGCCGCGAATTCGGCTCGCTCCAGGACCACGAGCGCGGCCCCCTCGCTCATCACGAAGCCGTTGCGCGTGACGTCGAACGGACGCGACGCGGTCGCGGGGTCGCCGCCGTGCGTGGACAACGCGCGGGCCTGCGCGAAGCCGGCGATGGGCAGCGCGCCTATCGTCGCCTCCGCACCGCCCGCGACCACCACGTCGGCGCGGCCGAGGCGGATCAGGTCCAGGCCGTAGGCGATCGCCTCGGAACCCGACGCGCACGCGCTTACGGGGGTGTACGCACCGGCCCGGGCGCCCAGTTCCATGCTCACCTGCGCGGCCGGCCCATTGGGCATCAGCATCGGCACGGTGTGCGGGGACACCCGGCGCACCCCGGATTCGGCCAGCAGGTCGTGCTGCGCGAGCATCGTCATGGCGCCGCCCATGCCGGTGCCGACCACGACGGCGAACCGCTCCGGCTCGACCGCCGGAGCGCCCGCGTCCTGCCACGCCTCACGCGCCGCCACGAGCGCGGCCTGCTGACAGCGGTCGAGCCGCCGGGCCTTGACCCGGTCGAGCACCGTCTCGGGGCAGACCTTCATCCGCCCGGCGATCCGCACCGGCAGGTCGGCTGCCCAGGGATCCGTCAGCGCGCCGATTCCCGACTCGCCCGCCAGCAGGGCCGCCCACGTCGAGGGCACATCCCCGCCCAACGGCGTGGTCGCACCCATCCCCGTCACCACCACATCGGTCCTGCCGAGCGACATACAACGCACCCCAGCTCAGTCGAAGCCTTGTCAAAACGCGACACAGATGACCGGCGCACGATCGCGAGCCGGTCACTTGTCTCGCAACGCTGTCAGGGATACGTCGGCGCCGGGGTATCGACACCGATAAAGAGGACGTCCTAATACTTGTGGAGACTCGACAACCGGCCGGTAACCGAACCAGCGCCGCAAATCCTCCGAAACACCCCGATACCGTCCGATGTCGAACGCGCGCGGCCGGCATCTTCGGCCGACGCGGGACACGTATCGAGCCGGCTCCGGAGTGGCTCCCGCAGTGGGGCATTATCGACGAATCGGGGATGGTTGGCTCGAATTTCCCGAAGATCGACCAAAGCCGGGCGAAGCGTCGTGACCATGGCCATTCGCGACTTTCCCGTAGTCGATCCCAGGGGGACCGCCATGGCCTGGTACTCCGGAGCCACCAAACGTGAACTACAACCCGAATCCGACTCCCAGCCCCGCATCCGCCCCACCCAGTTGATCCTCCACTCGATCGCCGCGCCGTGGTCCGGGGAGCGGATGTACGAGTACTGGCGCGACTCGACCAACCTGGAGTCGCACTTCGGCTGCGCGTACGACGGTGGTCTGTTCCAGTTCGTCGGCACCGAGACCCGTGCCGACGCCAACGCCTCGGCGAACCGGCGGGCCGACGGCACCGGAGCGGTCAGCTGCGAGAGCGCGAGCAACCTGGAGCACACCGATCCGTGGACCGACGCCCAGGTCGCGAGCCTGATCCGGCTGGGCGTGTGGCTGCACCAACGGCACGGCCTGCCGCTGCGGGTGTGCCGCGCCTGGGACGACCCGGGCTACGGCTACCACCGGATGTTCGCCCAGTGGTCGCAGGGCGGCACCGCCTGCCCCGGCGATGCGCGGGTGCGCCAGTTCACCGAGCTGGTCTTCCCCGGGATCGTGGCCGCCGCCACGGGTGGCCCGGACGTCGAGATCCCGGCCCAGCGGCCCGCCGTGGACTTGGCCGAACTGGTCGCGGCGGCACGTTCGGACCCGGAGCGGGCCGGGACGCCCGTCACCTACATGGGGACGCGCATGGTCGAGAACGCGCTGGTCGAGGAGGGGCTGCTGGCCGAGGGCCTGGCCGATGGGCACTACGGCACGGCGACCGTGCGGGCGTACGCGGAGTGGCAGCGCAGGCTCGGCTACAGCGGCTCCGACGCCGACGGCATCCCGGGCCGCCGCTCGCTGGCCCGGTTGGGTGACCGGCACGGGTTCACGGTGGCGTGAGCGATCCGCGCGCCGCGAGTCCGCCGAGGCCCGGAGCGCGGCGCCGGACGTCCCGACAGGCGCGGCTATACGCCTCGATCGGTGGCCACGAGCAGGCCGGTGACTATCGCCAGGAGCGACCACACCAGCCACGTCCACGCGACCGCTTCGTAGACCGCGCTGTACAGGCCGAGAATGGTCAGCAGCACGAGCGTGCAGACCACCATGCCGCGACTCTGCGGACCGTAGGTACGGATCATCGTCGCCTCCTCCGTCGGAGTCCGGGAACGCACCCGTGCGAGCCACGGTAGCGCAGCGCGTTCGACCACCGACAGATCACGACCGGTCACAAACGCGCAGCGTGCGGGGCCGGCGTCCGAGGGATGGCGGCACTCGTCACACCACGAAGGGCCGCACCCGTCACAACACCAGGAGGTCGAACAGCCGATCCAGGTCGGCCGCCGGATTCGCGGTCAACCCGCCGTGTACCGGGCCCGGTTGCACGATCGTGCTGCGCGGCGCGGTCAGCCAGCGAAAGCGCCGGCCGAGCGGTTCCGCGCCCGGCGCGCCGGCCGACTCGCTGCCCGCGCACACCAGTTCCCACGCGGCCAGGACCGCCCGGGCCTGGGTCGGATCGGCCTCCGGGTCGAGCGCGCACAGCCTGGACTGCTCGACGTGCGTACGCGCGCCCAGGAAGTCGAACGCCTGGCTGTACAGGGCCACCCCGACATTCAGACACTCCCCGCGCTCCACGCGCGGCACCAGCCGGATGATCGAGTACTCGAAGAATTCCCGCTGCACGGCCATCGTCATCACTTGAGCCAATCCGGACGGTTCGACGGCCGCGCGGCGCCCTGGCGCGCGGACACCTCGGGCGCGATCTCCGGCAACCACGCGCGCGGGGCGGCGGCGCGGGCCAGCAGGTGCGCGATGTACGCCTCGCGCAGCGCGCCGGGACGGTCCAGCCCGAGCGCCCGCTCCGCGTCGCCCGGTTCCAGCCACTCGTCCGGGACCAGGGCCAGTACCTCGGTCAGCAGCTCGCGGGTGATCCTCGGGGCCAGCTCGGCGTCGGCCTTGAGCAGGCCCGGTCCGCCGAGCGCGGCCAACACGTGGTCGCTCGCGTCGAACGCGCGCGTGGCGGCGGACGCGGCGGCCTGCCACGCGTGGTGGAACCACAACGAGGCGCCGTGGTCGATCAGCCACAACCGGCCGTGCCAGACCAGCAGGTTCGGGTTGCGCCAGGAACGGTCCACGTTCGAGGTGAACGCGTCCAGCCACAACACGCGCGCGGCCAGTTCGGGGTCCGGCTCCCAGGTGGCGGGGGTGAAGTCGGCCGAGCCCGGCAGGAAGTCCATCCCGAGGTTCAGCCCGGCGCTGGCCCGCACCAGTTCCTGTACCTCCTGGTCCGGCTCGCCGCGCGCGATCACGGGATCCACCTCGACCCGGACCAGCGCCGGCACCGGCAGCCCGAGCCGACGCGCCAGTTCGCCCACCACGACCTCGGCGACCAGCACCTTGGGCCCCTGCCCGGCACTGCGGAACTTCACGACGTAGGTGCCGAGGTCGTCGGCCTCGACGAGCCCGGGCAACGAGCCGCCCTCACGCATGGGCGTGACGTAACGAATGGCATGGACCAGGGGAAGCATGCCCGAAACAATGCCACGCCCTCGATGCCGAAAAACACTCGCCCCGCCGCGCCCGTCCCCGACACCCTGGGCCGATGACCCACACCGACCGCGTCCTGGTCCTGTCCCCGCGCAGCACCGACACCGACCGAGCGCTGGCGAGCGCCGCGCACCGCCGCGACCTGCCGGTACGCCGCCTGCACACCTGGCAGGCGCCGGCCGACCTGATGGGCACGCGGGCACACCTGTACGCGGGTCCGCTGTTCGCCGACGCGACCGCGCGCGATCTGGACCTGGGGCTGCTGGAGGCGCCGGAGGACTGGTTGGCGCGGCTGCCGGTCGAGCTGACCCGGCGGGAGATCACCGCGACCACGTTGGCGCACGCGTGGACGCTGCGTCGGCCGATGTTCGTCAAGCCGCCGAACGACAAGTCGTTCCCGGCCCGGGTGTACCGGGACGGCACCCAACTGCCGGGTAGCGACGCGGCGGACCCGGACACCGCGGTGCTGCTCAGCGAGACCGTCGTCTTCCGGGCGGAATATCGGCTGTTCTGCCTGGACGGGGCGGTACACGCGGCGTCGCGGTACGCCGTCGACGGCGACCTCGACATCGCGCCGATCGCGGCGTGCCGGCGCGGTCCGGACGCGCTCGCGTTCGGCGCCGACGTGCTGGCGGCGGCCGGGGCGGACCTGCCCTCGGCGATCGTGGTGGACGTGGGCGGCACCGACGCGGGCTGGGCGGTCGTCGAGGCCAACGCGGCCTGGGCCTCGGGGGGCTACGCGTGCGAGATCGACCGCGTGCTGGACGTGGTGCTGCGCGCCGGGGGACCACGCCGGGAACTCGCGGCACGGGACGCGGCGTTTGTCCGGCACGCCCCCGTCATTCGGGACCGGGGGTGACGGTTCGGGGCCGGCGGGCGACACGGGGTTGGGGGCCGGGCGACCGGTTTGGAGACAATGGGTGTACCCGGATCCATCAGGATCCCCGCTCCTCGGGACGTGACACGCGTGAGTTCGCCGGAATCCAGCTCGGCGCCGATCGGCGACCTGTTCATGCGCCTGGCCAAGCGCATCCGGATCCGCGCCGGCCGCGAACTCGCCCCGTTGGGCCTGACCCCCGCCCAGGCGCACGCGATGAAGGTGCTCGTGCACGCCGGTGAGCCGCTGCGGATGGCGGACCTCGCCGCGCGCCTGGAGATCGTGCCGCGCTCGGCGACGACGGTGGTGGACGACCTCGCGGCGCGCGGATTGGTCCGGCGCAGCGCCTCGGCGGTGGATCGGCGGGCGACGTTGGTGGAGCCGACGGAGCGGGGGCGCGCCGAGGTGCGTCGGATCCGGGCGATCCGTCAGGGCGCGGGGGCGGCCGTGTTCGACCGGCTCGGCGAGGCGGACCGGGCCGAGCTGCTGCGGTTGTTGCGGCTGCTGGATCGGGAACTGGCCGAGCAGGAGTCGGTGGACCGGGACGGGGCGGGGCATCCGTGCGCGCGCGGGTCGGCGCGGTGAGTGGGGGCGGCGGCCCGGGTGATTCCGCCGAGAGCAGAGGGTCCTTCCCGTGGCGACCGTACGCGGGCAGAGTCTGATCATGAGAACTTTGATCCTGGGTGGTTCCGAATTCGTCGGCCGGGCCCTGACCGACGCCGCGCTCGCCAGGGGCTGGGACGTCACCGTGTTCAACCGCGGTCGGTACGAACTACCGCCCGAGGTACGCCCGTTGGTCGGTGATCGCACCGTCGAGGGCGGTCTCGCGGCGCTGGCCGACGGTGAGTGGGACGTGGTCCTGGACACCTGGAGTGCCGCGCCCAGGGCGGTGCGGGACACGGCCGACCTGCTGGCCGACCGGGTCGGGCGCTACGTGTACATCTCCACGTGCTCGGTGTACGCGGACCCGACGCTCCCCGGGGTGGGCGAGGAGGCGCCCTTGGTCGAGGGTTCGCCCGACGACGGCGACGTGGCGTACCCGATCGCCAAGCGCGGCGCCGAGATCGCCGTCGAGCGGGCCTTCGGCGACCGGTACGTGCACGCGCGCGCCGGCCTGATCCTGGGCCCGCGCGAGAACATCGGCCGCCTCCCGTGGTGGCTCAACCGGATCGCCCGGGGCGGCCCGGTGGTCGCACCCGGCCCGCGCGAGTCCCCGCTGCAGTTCATCGACGCGCGCGACCTGGCCGAATGGTCGGTGCACGCCGCCGAGGCGGGCCTGAGCGGCCCGTACAACCTGATCTCGCCGACGGGCCACACCACGATGGGCGAACTGCTCGACCTGTGCGTGCGGGTCACCGGCTCCACCGCCGAACTGCGCTGGATCGACCCGGAGACGATCCTGGCCGCCGACGTGCAGCCGTGGATCGAACTGCCGGTGTGGGTCCCGGCGGGCGAGGACTACAACAGCATCCACCGCCGCGACGTGAGCAAGGCCCTGGCCGCCGGTCTCCGCATCCGCCCGACAGCGGAGACCGTGGCCGACACCTGGACCTGGCTCCGCGCCCTGGGCGGAGTAGCCCCCCAACGCCCCGACCGCCCGGTGGTCGGCCTGCCCCCGGAAAAGGAAGCCGAACTCCTCGAGCCCTGACCGCCCGAGGCGCCGTCGGCGAACCCGACCCCCGACGGCGCCCCCCGGCCACGCGAGCCCGCCCCGCGCCCGGCTGTTCGGCTCAAGGGATCGGGAGAATTCCGTCGAGGAATGCGGTCCAGGCGGCTTCCACTCGGCGGGTGTGGTTCGGGTCGGTGGCGGCCAGGTGGTCCAGGAGGAGGCCGCGGAGGGTGGCGAGGACCAGGGTCGGTGGGACCCGGTGGTCGGTCAGGACGCGGTCGAGCGGGGGGAGCCATTCGTCGAGGGAGGCGACGGCGAAGTCGGACCACGGGGCGTCGCCTTGGAAGGACCGTACGTAGCCGTCGAAGAACAGGCGCAGCGCGCCGCGTCGTTCCGGTGCCACCAGCCAGGTCCACAGCAGGTCGAGGGTGTCGCGGGCGGTGCCGGGGCGGCCGTCGGCGCGAGTGACCAGGGCGAGTTGTTCGGCGCGGCCGACCTCCAGGATCTCTCGGATCAGGCCCTCCTTCGAGCCGAAGAGGTAGAGCAGGACGCGCGGACTGGAGCCGATCGCCCGGGCCAGCGGGCGCAGCGACAACTCGGCCAGGCCGTGTTCGGCGACATAGGCCACGCTCGCGGCGAGCAGTGCGTCGCGGCGGGCGGAGGTGGGGGGTTTCGCGTCGGCGGTCATCCGCATATCCTGCACTGAAACGACTGTTTCAGTGGAGGGTCGGTGCGGCGTTCGTGAAGGTTTTCGAGATCGTGACGTCGACATCGAGCCCGCGCACCGTGCGGATTCGGGACGCCGACCGCCCCGGTGACCTGGGCGCGGTCGCCGCGCTGCACGGGGTGCTGTACAGCCGCGAGTACGGCATGGACGCCACGATGGAGGCGTCGGTCGCGGCCGGGATGGCCGAACTGGCGCTGGCGCGGGCCCGGGAGGGGGACGACGGGCCCGGGCGGATGTGGGTGGCCGACGACGGCGAACGGGTCCTGGGCGCGGTCGGGTTGACCCGCGAGGAGCACGGCCTGATGCGGCTGCGCTGGGTGATCCTGGACCCGGTCGCCCGGGGGCACGGCGTGGGCCGCGCGCTGCTCGACGTCGCGCTGACCGAGGGCCGCCGGCGCGACGCGGCCGGGGTGTATCTGTGGACCATCGCGGGCCTGGGCGCGTCCCGACACCTGTACGAGCAGGCGGGCTTCACCCCGACCGAGGAGCGCCCCGCGCGCACGTGGGGGATCGACGTCGTGGAGCAGCGGTTCGATCTGAAGTGGTGAGCGGAGAGGGTCGGCGCGGCGTGGTGGCCTTCGTTCGGGACCGAACCCCGGCGTGTGCCCGGTTCGGTGCTTGGCCCGGGCCCGGTCCGCGACTGTCCGGCGGCTTCATCCGTCCAGCAGTTGCACATCCGTGTCGCGCAGGTAGGCCGGGTCGGACAGCAGGTCGATGCCGACGATGCGGCCGTTCGCGATGATGAATCCGAAGACGACCTTGGGTTCGCCGCCCGGTGCCCGGGCCAGGACGGCGATGCCGTCGAGCAGGGCCGGTCGTGCGGCCCGGGCCCGGCGGCGGGCCCGACTGGCCAACTGTCGGGTTGCGGTGGGTGTGCGGTCCACGATGGGTGCGATCTCGTCGAACGGCAGGGCGAACATGTCGTGCGCCACGAAGGCGAGCCGTTCGGCCGGTGCGAGGGTCTCCAGGACGACGAGCAGCGCCGTGCCGACCGAGTCGGCGAGCAGCGCCTGGTGTTCGGGGTCGTTTCCCTCGGCCGCGCAGACCGTGGGGTCCGCGACGAACGCCTCCGGCGCATCCTCGCGGCGGGTCCGGCGCGAACGCGGCATGTTCAGCGATACCCGGGCGACCACCGTGGTCAGCCGGCCGCCCAGGTTGTCTTTCTCGCGCACGTCCGTACCGCCGAGCCGGATCCACGTGTCGTGTCACGGACATGACCGATGGGAGCGAGGCGATGTGACAAAACCGAGGGCCGGCCCGGCCCCGCGCGGGGGCTCAGCGCAGCGGCAGGCACACCCACACGGTCTTGCCGCCGGTCGCGTCCGGCTGGATCCCCGCGTATCCGCCGGCCTCGGTGACCAGGGTCTTCACGATCAGCAGGCCGCGGCCGCTGTCGTCGTCGACCGTCTCCACCAGGGCCTTGGGGCAGAACGGATGTCGGTCGTGCACGCCGACGTGGAGCGCCCCCTCGGTCGTGCCGCGCACGGTCACCGCGATGGCGGGGGTCAGTACGCCCGCGTGTCGGATCGCGTTGGTCACCAGTTCGGAGACCACCAGACGCAGGGTGTCCACCAGATCGCCGTGGGCGGGCATGCCCCACTCGACGGCGATCGCGACCACCTTGCGACGGGCAGCGGACACCTCCGCCTCGTGCGGCGGCAGGTCGAATCGACACACCGGATGGGCATCGTTGAGCACGGTCATGCCGCGCCTCCCGAGCCGGTGGCGGTCACGTGACGGACGGACACGGCGCCGTTGCGGCGCCTGGTGTGGCTCATGATGTCCCCGATGGCGGGTGTACGGATCTTCCGAGGGAATTCCCTCGGAGCGTACCGATTCCGACACCCGCCGCGTCCAGTTTGCGACACTTCCACGCCTGCCTCGGCGGGGCGTTCGGGGGCGCGCGTCGGTGAAACGCCCTGGCGAGCGCGCCGTCCACGCACGGCGCGCGCCAGGGGCGGCCGTCCCGGGTCCACCCGTACGCGTGATGCGTGTTGCGCGCGCCCACCGCTCCGGGGGCGAGCGCCGCCGGGCCTGACGCCCGGTGGTCGGCGTTCGTCACGCCTCGGGCGGATGAACTTCCGTGCCGGTCAGGTGGGGGCGCACCAGGACCTTGACGTGTTCGTCGGGGCGGCCCAGGGTGTCGATCGCCGCGGCCACCCCCTCGAAGCCGACCTGACCGGTGATCAGCGATGCCGCGTCCACGCTGCCGGCGGCGATCCGGGCGAGGGTCTTCGGGTACTCCTCGGGCGGATACGTCAGGCACATCTTCACCGTGAGGTCCTTGTAGATCCCCACCACCGGCCGGAAGGTGTCCTCGGTCATGCACACCCCGATCAGCAACACCGTGGCGCCGCGAGGCGCGGCGTAGGTGATCCGGTCGAACATGCCGGCCTTGCCGGAGCACTCGAAGACGGTCAGCGGCTGCCCCGGCTCGGCGCCCTCGCGCCACGCGTCGAACGGATCACGCTCGGCCGGGTCGACCACCACGTGTGCGCCGAACGCGCGGGCGAGTGCGCGCCGGCGCGGCGAGGGTTCGGAGACCACGACGGGCGCGACGCCGCGTTCGATCAGCCCGGCGACCGCGCCCAGGCCGATCGGGCCGGCGCCGATCACGATCGCCGCGCCGCCGCGTTCGGCGCCGGAGCGGGCCACGTTGCCGAAGCCGACGGCCAGCGGCTCGGTCAGCGCCGCGACGTGCGGCGGTACGTGTCCGGGCACCTTGACCAGCGCCGCGGCCTGCATCACCATGCGCTCGCCGAAGCCGCCGGGGAAGGTGTTGGAGAAGCCGATGGTGCGCGGTACACCGCCGCCGTCGAGCGCCCACGGCAGCCCGACCACCACCTCGCCCGGCTCGAACCCGGTCACCCCCGGACCCGGGCGCACCACACGCGCGGCCAGTTCGTGGCCCATGACCAGGTCGGCGTCCGGGTCGAAGACGAACGAGGGGGTGTCCGAGTCGATCGAGGCCCGAAGGAATTCGGCGGTGTGCTTGTACGCGGACAGGTCCGAGCCGCAGATCCCGCAGGCCACCGTCTCCACGAGGACCTGACCCTCGCCGGGTTCGGGGGCCGCGATGTCCTCGACGGTGAACGTGCCGCCGCGCAGTACCGCTGCTCGCATGATGGGCGTCTCCCTGGGCTTCGAGTGGATGGGGCTCGGGTGGGGTCGGTCAGGACGCCGGCGCGGTCATCGCCGCCACGACCGCCTGGCGCAGCGCGCCGATGAAACGTTCGCTGTTCGCGTTCGCCCAGGCCATCGAGGCCTGTCGGGGGCGGTTGGCACCGGTGAAATGCGGCACCACGTACTCGGCGAACAACTCGTAGCTGCGCCACTTGTCGGCGGGCCGGGCGATCGGCAGGTCGAGCAGCAGCAGCGTGCCGAAGCCGCCGGACCGCTCCGCCATCGCGGTGATCCGCTCGATCGCCTGCGCCGGAGTGCCGATCATCGCGACGCCGAAGGTGGGGAAACCCTCGCCGGTCCACTGCGCGATCGCCGCCTCGGGCGTCGCCCCCCACGGCATGGTCATCCCGGACAGGCCCTGGATGTAGTCGACGAGGTGGTGCACCCCGTACTCGGCCTGCGCGCGCGCCGCCTCGACGGTCTCGGCCAGGTGCATCGGGACGACCAGACGCCAGCGTTCGCGGTCGGCGACATGGCCGTGCTCGGCGCAGGTCTTGGCGTAGACGTCCCAGTTGGTCGCCAGCGCGGCGAAGCCGGACGGGTCGGCGGCGGCGAGCGAGAGCAGGCCCATGCCGTGGGTGCCGGCCTGGACCGATCCGGACGGGGAGACGGTGGAGGCGCACACGGTCTCGATGCCCGCGCGGGTGTACGGGCCCAGGTGCAGTCGGGCCTGGTCCAGGGTGAACCAGTCGGTCCTCATGGTCACCGTCTCGCCGCGCAGGAGCGGGACGATCGCGGCCAGCGCCTCGGCCATCATGCTCCGCTGGCGCATCGGGTCGATGCCCATCATGAAGGCGTCCGAGGCCAGTTGGCCGGGCCCGGAGCCGAACATCACCCGCCCGCGCGACTGTTGGTCGAGCTGCACGATGCGGTCGGCCAGGACCAGCGGGTGGTGGTACGGCAGCGAGTTGACGCCGGTGCCGAGTCGGATCCGGGTGGTGCGTTCGGCCGCGGCGGCAATGAACACCTCGGGGGAGGCGATCGTTTCGTAGCCGGCCGAGTGGTGCTCGCCGATCCACGCCTCCTCGAAGCCGAGGGCGTCCAAGTGCCCGACGAGGTCGAGGTCACGGCGCAGTTGCAGCGCGGGGTTGCCGTCGATGCCGTGGTAGGGCGCGATGAACGCGCCGAAGCGGGTCGGTGGGGCGGCCTCTGACACGGGCTGGCCTTTCGTCGGACGCGTGGGACTTTCACAGGACACAAGAACGTGCTTGGATGAGTTATGTCCTACATGGCGGATGGCGAGGAAACAAGGGGCGCGAGCGGGACGCCGACCGGGTCGGCCGCGGGCACCTCGACCGGCCCGCGCACCCGGCGCACCGCCGACGGCGGGCCGAGTGCGCGCACGCTGCTGCTGACCGTGCTGGGGGAGTACGTGCGCTGGCCGGGGCACGACGGGGTGTGGTCGCCCACGGTGGTGGCCGCGCTCGACACGCTCGGGGTGCCGGAGGCGGCGACCCGGCGGGCGATCACCCGGCTGACCCGGGAGGGGTGGCTGCTTGCCCGGTCCGAGGGGCGCTACACCCGGCTGACCCTCGCGCCGTCGTTGTATCGCCTGCTGACCGGCTGGACCGAGCGGCTGGCCCGGGCGACCCGGGAGACGGCCTGGTCGGGGCAGTGGCGACAACTCCTGTTCCGCCCACCGGCGGCGCTGCGCGAGGCGCGGGCGGTGGTCGAGGAGCAACTGGCCTTCGAGGGCTTCGGCGACCTGGGCCGCGGGGTGTGGATCGCCGCCGACCCGGGCGGGGTGGACGCACTGCGCGCGCTGATCGCCGAGCAGGGCCTGTCGGCACACGCGACGTGGATGACGTCGACCGTGTGCGACGCCGCGCGGGAACGGGCGCTGGTCGAACAGGCGTGGGACCTGGCCGCGGTGCGCACGATCCTGGACGACTTCGTCGCCCGATTCGCCGACGCGCGCGCCGACTCCGACGAAGCGGCCTTCGTCCTGCGCACCCGCATGGTGCACGCGTGGCGCCGGACCTTCGAACGCGACCCACGGCTGCCGGCCGCGCTACTCCCGATCGACTGGCCCGGCGGCACCGCGAACGACCTGTTCATCACCACCTGGCGGCAGATCCACACCCCGGCCGCCCGCTGGTGGGCCGCGCTGGACCGCGACCCGAGACTGCCCTGACCCCGACCGCCCGGCCGAGGCCCCGTCCGCCGCGATCAGGAGGGTGTCTCGCTCCAGCGGTCGAACGTCCTGCTCGCGCTGTCGTAGGTCAGCCAGGTCCCGTCACCGAGAGGGCACGGGTAGGCGGTGATGGGGCCGGTGGGGTATGCGACCGGGCCGCGGACGGTGAGGGTCCGCGCGTCCAACAGCCAGTGTCGAACCGGGCGATCCGCGTCGTCGTCGGCATCGATCGTGGTGGCGATGACCGTGTCGGCGTCCACGAAGCCGCAGGTGTGGTCCCACCAGGACGGGGACTCGTCGTCGTTCGGCTCCGGGTCCGCCTCGGCGAGCACCGTGCCGTCCAGGGCGTGGAGTCGCAGGTCGGCGCCGTCGTGTTCGACGGTCAGGAAGCCGTCGTGACCCGGGTGGACGTCCGTCAGGATGCGGTCCATGTCGTCGTTCAGGTCCCACCCGGTCAGCGTGTCGCCGTCCAGGCGGGCCCAGTGCAGCAGGATGCCGTCCTGGCCCATGCCGATGCAGAGGCCGACGTGGATTCCGTCCGGGTGGGAGAGGTGGTGTGAGCCGCCGGCCGCGCTGTCCAGCCGCATGCGGGCGAGTTCCCGTCCGTCCCGGGCGTCCAGGACCACCCAGCACTCGTGCCAGTCGTCCCAGTCCACGTCGTGTCCGCCGACCACGACGTGGGCCCAGACGTGTCGGCCGTCGTCGGAGACGTGGCAGGAGCCGCTTTCGAAGCCGCGACACACCTGCTGTTCGTCGCCCGTGTGGGTGTGCCCGACCACCGGTCCCCAACAGCTGTGCCGGTACTCCCACAACCGCTCGCCGTCGGCGCCCACGGCCGTGACCGCACGCTGACCGGAGAACACCACGAACGACGCGTCGGGGCTCAGCGCGTCGGCGCCGTGCTCCCACCCGGGCCACGGGACGGGGAACGTGGCCATCGGGGCGGGCGCGCCCGCGAGGAACTCGTCCACGTCGTGGACGTCCAGCCGGTGCCCGCGCCGAACCAGGACGCGGCGTGAACCGTTCGCACGCTTGTCCACGACATGGCGGTCGACCGGGACATCCCCCGGCAGCCGCGCCGAGTCGCCCGGGTGTGCAGTGATCGACATGCCCGAAAGCTAGCGAACGCCGACGACAGGCGGCTATCGGGGTCGGCGCAGGGTGAATTCGTTGCCGTCGGGGTCGATCAACGACACCCGGCCGGCCGCGTCCTCGGCGGCGTCCGGGCGCGTCGCGCCGAGCGAGATCAGCCGGGCGATCTCCGCTTCCCGGTCGGCGTCGGCGGGCAGCGCCAGGTCGAGGTACAGCCGGTTCGGGCCGGCCTTGGGCGCCACCGGAGGGCCGCCCCACGTGATCTTCGGGCCGCCGTCCGGGGATTGGATCGCGGTCTCCTCGTCCTGGTCCCAGACCAGCGGCCACCCCAGCGCCTTGCTCCAGAAGTAACCGACCTCCCGCGTACCGTCGCAGGAGAGCGCGCCGACGCGGCCGGGACCGGTGTCGGACAGGAACCGGTTGCCCGCCGCGATGACGCAGAACTCGTTGCCGTCCGGATCGGCGAGCACCACGTGGGTCTCCTCCGGGAGTTGACCCACGTCGAGGTGCCGGCCGCCCAGCTCCAGCGCCCGCGCCACGGTCTGCGACTGGTCCTCCGGGGAGGCACTCGTCAGGTCGAAGTGCATACGATTCCGGCCGATCCTCGGCTCCCGACCCGGCAGGAAACGCACCCGAAACCCGGCGGGATCCGGCGGCAGGATCGCGACTTCGCCCGCGCTGTCGGTGTCGGTCGCCCACCCCAGGATCCGCGACCAGAACCGAGCAAGGCCCGTCGGGTCGGTCGCGCGGAAGCTGACGGCGAACAGTCGACTGGTCATATCTCGTGCGTCTCCGATCCGCCGACCGTCGTTTCGACGCCCGTCCGAGTCCAAAACGTGCAGCCTAGGCGTGACGCACGACCCTCGCACCCGAGTTTTCCGGACGGTCCTCGGGACCCGCGCCGCGTGGCCCGCCGCGCAGGTCCCGAAGAGAGGCCGGGGTCAGTGCGTTCGGGCGCGGAGTTCGGCCGTCGCGCGGTCGAAGGCGGAGTCCCTGTGGTGGGTGAACTCCTCGTCGGTGAAGACCGGTTCGGTGATGTGCGGGGGGATTCCGGTGCCGTCGAAGGTGCGGCCGTCGCGGGTGCGGAAGACCTCGTTGGGGAGGCCGAACCGCCAGGCGTTCGGGAGGGCCCGGTCGAGGACGTCGGAGAAGACGCCCTGGGTCGCCTCGCCGATGCGGACCGTGTGGCCGGGGCGGTTCATCAGGGACTGGGTGAAGGTCTCGCCGGCGCTGACGGTGGAGCCGCCGGTCAGGACCGCGAGCGGGCCGGTGTAGTGCGGTACGTCCGGGGTGGGGCGGACCTGGATGGGCTGGGCGCGGGTGAAGCGGGTGGGGTCGAGGGGGTCGTTGCGGGCCTGCTTGGCGTAGGCGAAGTAGGGGCGGTCGGTCAGGCGGGCGGCCAGGTTCAGGCCGAGGTTGTCCGCGCCGCCGCCGTTGACGCGCAGGTCGACGATCAACCCGCGCAGTCGCCCCACCCGTTCGGTGGTCAGGATGGAGTTCAGCGCCCGGTCGAGTTCGGCGGCGTTGACGCTGTAGCCGCCCTTGGGGTCCTCGACGTAGCCGAGGAAGCCGGAGACGCGCAGGTAGCCCTGGCCGTCGGGCAGGTCCGTGTAGCTGATCCGACCCTGGCCGTAGTCGGTCAGCGGGTGATCGGCGCCCAGGTCGCGCTCTTGGATGTACGCCTTGATCCTCGTGTCGAGTTCGGGCGTCGGGGCGGTCGTGCCGGGGCGGGCCTCGGCGAAGAAGCGGTTCGGGCCGCCGCTCAGGTACAGGTGCGCGTCGTCGAGCGGGTCCAGCATCTCCCGGAAGATCGCGAAGAGTTCGTCGTCGGTGGTGTTCGGGCCGACCCGGGGCCGGTGACGATCGCCGACGGCCCGCCAGTCCACGCCCTTGGCGGCGAAGAACGGGTAGTTCTCGGCGAAGGTCCGCCAAAAGACGTCGAACGTGGTGCGCGGGTCCCCGGGCAGGGGACGGGAGCAGGCCGCCGGCAGGGCCGCGACGCGGCGCAGGTTGCGGTGGTCCGGTGCGTCGGTGAACCGCAGCGTGGCCTGCCCGCGGTTCGGGTTCACCCGTACGGCGAGCACACGACTGTTGTCGGCCCGGTAGCCGACTGTGTCGCCCTCCACCGTCGCGCGGGTCGCGGTCGAGCCCTTGAGGCAGCTGATCGTGGTGGTGTCGTACTGCTGCAACGTGCCGTTCTCGATGGTCAGCACGGTGCCGTAGCCGTCCACCCGCCAGACGCCGTCCTGGTGGGGTGACGGGCGCTCGCGAGGCGCGGTGTCGGCCGTGGCCGACGCGATGCCCGCGGTGGTCGCGAGCAGGGTGGCGGCTGCCACCGTGGCACAGGTGCCGAACAGCTTGGTCATCGTGGTTCCTGTTCCGATGCGGTACGAGCTTGGGTCGAGCGATCGAATCGGTGCTTCCCGCGTGCACCAGGATCGGCCGGCTCCGGGGTGGCGCGACATCGCGCGAGCCGGTCTGTCTCGGGTGGGGGTAACCCCCCAACGGCCCCGTCCCGCTTGCGAACGCATACCCCCTGCCCCTATGTTTTGCGCAGGTGTTCGTATGAAGATCTATTCAGACGTTACGATGTGGAAGCCGATGCGAGGTGGCATATGGGAATGACGACGGAGGTGGCCCGATGGCGCAGCCGGTGAACGCCGATCTGGTGGACTCGGTGCGGTCGCGGCTGCCCGACGGCGCGCACCTGGCCGAGACGGCCGACGTGTTCGCGCTGCTCGGTGACCCGGGGCGGTTGACCCTGCTGGTCGCGCTCCTGGAGGGCGAACTGTGCGTACGCGACCTCGCGGCCGCGTGCGGGCAGGGCGAATCGGCCGTCTCCCATCAGTTGCGGCTGCTGCGCGCGCACCAGGTGGTGACGGTGCGCCGGGAGGGGCGGCTGGCCTACTACCGCCTCGCGGACGCCCACGTGCGCCTGCTTTTGGACGTGGCGTTGGCGCACATCGGCCACGCCCCGGCCACCGATCACATCGGCTGCGCGACCGAGATCCCCGGAGGGGCCCGATGAGCACCCGCGACCACGACCACGGCGCGCACGCCGGGCACGACCACGGCGGCGGCAGCCACGCCGGGCACTCGCACGGCGTCGCCGCCGACGCCGACCGGCGCTACCTGACCGCCGCGCTCGTCCTGATCGGCGCGTTCATCGTCGTCGAGGTCACGGTCGGCATCCTGGCCAGTTCGCTCGCCCTGATCACCGACGCCGGCCACATGGTCACCGACGCGTTCGCGATCGGCCTGGCGCTGGTGGCGATGCGCCTCGCGGCCCGGCCCGCGCGGGGGCGGTGGACGTACGGCTTCAAGCGGGCGGAGATCCTGTCCGCGCAGGTCAACGGCATCACGTTCCTGGTGCTCGCGGTGTGGTTCACCTACGAGGCGGTGCGCCGGCTGATCACGCCGCCCGACGTCGAGGGCGGCCTGGTCATCGTCACCGCCGCGGTCGGCATCGTGATCAACGTGATCGCGGCCTGGCTGATCTCCAAGGCCAACCGCTCCAGTCTCAACGTCGAGGGCGCCTACCAGCACATCCTCAACGACCTGTGGGCGTTCATCGCCACCCTGGTCTCCGGCATCGTGGTGCTCACCACCGGCTTCGCCCGCGCGGACGCGATCGCGTCGCTGGTCGTGGCGGCGCTGATGCTCAAGTCCGGGATCACGCTGGTCGGCGAGTCGTGGCGGATCTTCCTGGAGGCCGCCCCCACGGGTGTCGACCCGGACGAGGTCGGCGCCGACCTGGCCTCGGTCGAGGGCGTCACCGAGATCCACGACCTGCACATCTGGACCATCACGTCGGGCTTCCCGGCGCTGTCCGCGCACGTCCTGGTCGAGCCCGGCGACGACTGCCACCGGGTCCGTGACCGGCTG
Organism: Embleya sp. NPDC056575; assembly: GCF_042793325.1. Classification (NCBI taxonomy): domain Bacteria; kingdom Bacillati; phylum Actinomycetota; class Actinomycetes; order Kitasatosporales; family Streptomycetaceae; genus Embleya; species Embleya sp. NPDC056575. The sequence goes on along the minus strand of NZ_JBHTVA010000004.1, from coordinate 240,706 downwards.
CAGGAGCGGTTGCGCGAGCGGTACTCGATCAGCCACACCACGCTCCAGGTCGACCACGCCGACCCGGCGGTGCTGTCCATCGGCGCCACGCGCGGCCACTGCGAGGACCCGCACGGGGCGGTACACACGCCCTGAACCGGCGCCCGCCCGGGGCGAGACACGATCGGGCCCGCATACCTCGACGGTATGCGGGCCCGATGTGGGTGCGGGGCGGGTCAGTTCGAGGCGGCGGCGCGCACGGTGCGCAGGCGCTCGGAGCGCAGCTGCTCGTGCCAGTGGTCGCCCAGCGGGGTCAGCGGCACGCCGGTGGCCCAGGTCAGCAGCAGGTCGGCCAGCGCCGGGTTGCGGGACATCACCGGGCCGTGCATGTACGTGCCGATCACCCGACCCGCGTACGCGCCCTCGGTGCCGTCGCCCGTGCCGTTGCCGTTGCCGTGGGTGACCCTGGCCAGCGGCTTGGCGCCGGGGCCCACGTACGTGACGCCCTGGTGGTTCTCGAAGCCGGACAACACCGGCAGCCCGAGCGCCGGGTCGACCTCGGCCAGCACCTCGCCGACGCAGCGCTTGCCCGGCGCGCCGCGCCCGGAGCGCACGTCGAGCAGACCCAGGCCCGCCTCGGGCTGGTCCAGGTCGTCGATGAACTCGGTACCGATGATCTGGTAGCCCGCGCAGACCGCGAGCAGCGCGGCGCCCGCGCCCACCGCCGTGGCCAGGCCCGGGTCGCGGCGCAACCGCTCCGCGGCCAGGCGCTGCGGCCGGTCCTCGCCGCCGCCGATCAGATAGATGTCGCCGGAGGTGGGCACGGGCTGGTCGGAGCGTACGTCGACGCGCTCGACCTCGATGCCGCGCATCAGCGCGCGCCGCTCCACGATCAGCGCGTTGCCCTGGTCGCCATATGTGCTGAGCAGGTCCGGGTAGATCCAGACCAGGCGCAGCCTGCTCTCACCGATCATGCCTGTGCCGCTTCCTTGATCGTCTTGCGCAGCTGTTGGAACGCCGTGTAGTTGGCGATGACCTCGATCTGGCCGGGCGGGCAGGCCGCCACCGCCTGGGCGGCCGTCTCGAAGACCTGGAACTGCAGGCCCGCGACCTCCAGGCGCACGGCCAGGTCCAGGCGGCGCTGACCGAGGACGAACAGCGGACGGCCGGCGAGCTGGGTGAAGTCGACGTCCCAGATCCAGGAGGTGTCCTTGCCGTCGGCGTCCAGCGCGTTGACGGACAGGATGACCGGCGTCGGCGGTGGGTTGATCAGCGAGAACGTCTCGACCCAGCCGGCGGGGTTCTTCGCCAGCAGCAACCGCAGCTTGCGGCCCATGTAGTCGACCACGTCGTAGCGACCGGCGACGGCCGTGACGTGCTTCATCCGCTCCAGGGCCGCCTCGACGGGCACGCCGAACAACGACGCTATGGCCGCCGCGGTGACCGCGTTGGCCCGGTTGGCCCGGCCGGGCAGCTGCAGGTGCAGCGGCCAGATCCGCCCGTCCGGGTCGACCATTTGGTCCCCGGCGAGCGACCACGTGGGGGAGGGGCGGCGGAAGTCGCACTGCGAGCAGAACCAGTCGTCGCCCGGACGCTGCATCACGCCACCGCACTGCGGGCAGGACCAGGAGTCCTCCTGCCAGGTCTGTCCGGCGGCGACCCAGAGCACGTCCTTGCTGGACGAGGCCGCCCACACGATCAGCGGGTCGTCGGCGTTGGCGACCACGATCGCGTCGCGCCCGCGCAGGCCCTCGCGCCACTTCTCGGCGAGCATGCGGGTCTCGGCCGCCCGGTCGAGCTGGTCGCGGGAGAGGTTGAGCAGCGCGATGGCCACCGGGTCGGAGTCGCGGGCGACACCGGCCAGGTACTTCTCGTCGACCTCGATCACGCCGTAGCGCGCCTCGTCGCCCGCGCCGGCCAGCGCGGAGGTGATTCCCGCAGGCATGTTCGCGCCCAGCGCGTTGGACACCACGGGACCCGCGGCGCGCATCGCCTCGGCGACCAGACGCGTGGTGGTGGTCTTGCCGTTGGTGCCGGAGATCAGCACCACCTGCAACCCCACGGACAACTGCGCGAGCAGGTCCGGGGCGAGCCGCAGCGCGAGCTTGCCGCCGATGACCGAGCCGCTGCCCTTGCCGGCGCGCCGCGAGATGGCCGCGGTCACCCGACTCGCGGTGATCGCCAATTTGGAACGCGGCGGCAACGCCTCGGGGGAGCGCCGCGGCGCGGCCCCCTGGCCGGGAACGCTATTGCCTGACATCGAAGAAGGTTCCTCCAAGCGACGGCCCCGACCGGCGGTGGCCCATGACCGGGTGTACCGGCCGCCACCCTATCGAGATCATCCGCCCTTCCGTCGCCGGCGACGGTGTGTACGGGATGTGCATGAGAGGGGACGCCCGAGCCGGTCGTCGCGGTTGCGGTCGAGCCGGTCGGCGGGGCGGGTGTTCCGCCAGGGTCGGGCGGTCGGCGGCGCGTTTCGTCTCGGTCGCCCCGCGCTACGGCAGGCGCCAGTCGATGGGTTGTGCGCCCTGGGCGACCAGGAGGTCGTTGGCGCGGGAGAACGGACGCGAGCCGAAGAAGCCGTAGTCGGCCGACTTCGGCGACGGGTGGGTCGACTCCACCACCGCCGCGCCCGGACCGAGCAGCGGCCGGGCGTTGCGCGCCTCGCGGCCCCACAGGATGGTCACCAGCGGTGTGCCGCGCTCACCGAGCGCCCGGATCGCCTGCTCGGTGACCTCCTCCCAGCCCTTGCCCCGGTGTGCGTTGGAGCGCCCGGGAGCGGTGGTCAGGGATCGGTTGAGCAGCAGAACGCCCTGCTTGGTCCACGGAGTCAGGTCGCCGTTGGTCGGCAGCGGCACGTCCAGGTCGCGGTTCATCTCGGTGAAGATGTTGATCAGCGACGGCGGCAGCGGCCACACCTCCGGGGCGACGGCGAAGCTCAGGCCCACCGCGTGCCCGGGGGTCGGGTAGGGGTCCTGGCCGACGATCAACACGCGCACATCGGCGAACGGCTGCATGAACGCCCGCAGTACGTTCGCGCCCGCGGGCACGTAGCGTCGCCCCGCGGCGATCTCTCCTCGCAGGAAGTCGCCCATGGCGGCGATGCGACCCGCCACCGGTTCCAGGGCCTTGGCCCATCCTGCCTCGACAATTTCGCCCAACGGCCGCGCCACCATGGGAGTTGAGCATAGGGCAAACGGGTGACACGACCCGCCCGCCGACGTTCCGGTCGGCGACCGCCCGCGACGGGCGCCGCCGCCGGCCGTCGGAGCCGGTCAGATCCGGGGGACCCGGCCGTTGAGCAGCGCGGTGCCAAGACGGGTACGCACGTGCACCATCGACTGGCCGCGGCGTTCGGAGGAGACCAGGCCCGCCTCACGCAGCACGCTCGCGTGGCGGCTCGCGGTGGCCATGGACACGCCGATGATCGCGGCCAGGCGGGAGGTGTTGACCCCGCTGCCGATCGCGTCCAGCGCGGCGGCCCGAGCGGAGCCGACGAGTCGGGAGAGCGGGACGGTGGACGTGTCGAGGGCTTCGCGGCCCCGCGCGAGCCAGTTCGCCGGGCGGGCCACGGGATAGGTCAGCACGATGGGGAATTCGGGCCGCACCGCGGCGAACAGGTTCGGGCCGCAGAAGAACGACGGCATCATCACGATGGACCGACCTTCGGCGCGGATGTCGGCGTCGACCGGACAGGGCGCGCTCAGGATGTCGTCGTGCCAGGACATCAGGTGCGGCGGGAAGCTGCCGAGCAGGCCGCGTACCCCGCCGGAGAGCACCGCCTCCGCGCGCTGCGCCCGATCCGCCTCGAACGCGGTCGCGGCCCGGGAGGCGTACGGGGCGACCGCGATCGTGTGATAGGCGCGCAGCAGTCGGCCGAAGCGCCGCAGACCGGCCGCGTCGCCATCGGCCAGGGCCGCCGCCCAACTCGGCAACGGCCGTTTGCCGGACGCCGGTCGGGCCAGTTCGGCGGCGATCGTGGCGGACGGGGTGGCCAGTACCAGGTCGATGCCCGTATCCAGGTCGCCGGCCGTACCCGGAGGCACCAGGAAGTCGGGGAAGGGCTCGGATCGGGGATACAGCCGGGCGAGTTCGCGGACCGCCCGGGTCAGGTCGGCCGACTCCAACGCGGCGCACACCTCCTGTCGCCACGCGGCGAACACGAGGTCCGGCTCCCGGCTTTGCAGGAGATGCAGGGTGAACGCGATCTCCCACATCGGGTCGAGCCGATCGGCCAACCGCAACCGGTGGAGATCCTCGCCGGTCAGGTGGAACCGGAGCATGCTACCCCCGCGACAATCCTTTCAACGGCCCCCACGCCACGGTAGCGACCCCGACGCCCCGGTCGAAAGGTTTGCATCGGGGTGCAAGGGCCGGGGCGGGTCGGGCCGGTTCGGTCGGTCAGGCCGGGGACATGACCTCGTACAGGTTGCCCGAGTCGTCGGTGAAGAACAGGCCGCGCGGACACAGGGGGTGGTCGATGCGGCCGTTGGTCCGGTCGCGAGGGTCGCTGCCGTACGGGATCCCGGCCGCACGGATGCGGGCCAGGATCGCGTCGAACGTGTCGGGGTCGACGTCGAAGGCGAGATGATGCCCCTCGGGGGCGGCCACGGTCATGAAGTCGAGCGTCAGCTGCTCGTTGACCCGCACGGGGGCGAAGTGGCCGGCGGCGCCGGCCGGGGGCAGTTCCTCCAAGCCCATGACGGTCGCGAAGAAGCGGGCCGCGGCGCGGTGGTCGGTCGCCGGGACGATGGTGTGGTTGAGGCTGACGGCCACGGTGGGGTCCCCTCGGGGTCGAGCCGGGACCCGTGCGACGGGCGGCCGACCGTGTTGTGGACGGCGGCCGTTCGGGACGGGGACCCGGCGTGGCGGATGCGGTACGGAGGACGCCGACGCGACGGAGCCGGTCGCGCGGTGACGCGCTAGTCGGGGACGACGGGCATGACGCCATCCAGGGCCCCGGTGTCCCCGCCGGCCAGCGACAGCGCCACCGCCGCCTCGCACGCGGCCAGCGCGAACACCGCGCCCACCCACGTGCGTTCCGCCGGGGTCAGGCGCCGCCATTCGAGCGCCCCGCCCGCCCCGTCGACCAGATCCGACGCCGCCGCGAACCAGCCCCACTCGGCGGTGCCGCGCCCGGAGGCCAGCGCCCGCAGTACACCCGCGCCCAACAACACGTCGCGCGCACCCAGACCGCGGCCGAGCAGCGACGCCTCGCGGGCCGCCGTGGGCCGCAACCACACCCCTCCGCGCGGCGCCACCAACGACACCACCCCGGCGGCCATCCGGCCCGCCGCCAACACCGTCGCCACGCGTCCGGCCGACCCGGATATCGCGCCCGAAACCGCCACCACTGCCCCCGATCGAAACCTGCCTGTACCCCCGGCCCATCGACCGGCGGCCCACACCGTAGCGGTGCCCCCGTTCGGGCCCCGCACCCCCACCACGCGCGGAACCCGCCCGCCGGTTTCCACCGGGGGTCCCCGGGACCCGCACAGGCGTCCCCGCCCGCACCATTAGCCCCCACGGACCCCCGCGTCCGCTATCGGGAAGGCCCTCACGTCGGCCGGCCGCGACGGCAGGTCGAACCGGCCCGGCTCGCGGCCCACCGGCGACCGGGCCGCCCCGGCGGGCCCCGCCGGAACGTGCTCAGTCGCGGAGGGCGCCGTCCGGGCGGTAGACCATCAGCCGGCGGCCCTTGGCGATGCGGAGCTGGGAGGCGCCGGGGCGGACCTCGCCGTCCACCGCGAGTTCGGCGCCCTCCTGGATCTCGGACAGGTGCATCGTGCGCGCCGTGGACGCCTCGTAGACCCGCGAGGTGCCGAGTGTGCCGGACAGTACGGCCGCGACCAGCCGGGTGCGGGCCAGCGGGCGGGAGGCGTCGACGATGCGTACGTCGAGGAGGCCGTCGGTGAGGTCGGGGCGATAGGTGGGCGCGAAGCCCTCCGGGGCGTACTCCCCGTTGCCGAGGAAGATCAGCCACAACGACCTCGGTCGACCGTTGACCCGCATCTTCACCGGACCCGCGTCCCGCAGCACCCGGACCAGGCCGACCAGCATGGCCGGCCACTTGCCGATCTTGCGCTCCAACTCCTCGCGGAAGCGCACCAGATCGGGATACACGCCGAGCGAGAACGTGTTCAGGAACAACTCCGGGCCCAGCTCCTCGCCGTCGTCGGAGAACGGGTGCGAGTGGTCGCGCTGGAGTTCGGCGACGTCCACCAGGACCGCCTCGCCCGCGGTGAGCGCCTGCGCGGTGTCGTCGAGCCGGGTCAGCCCCAGGTCGCCCGCGAAGTGGTTGAGCGTGCCCGCCGGGAAGACGGCGAGCGGCATGCCCCGGTCCAGCGCGATCCGCGCCGCGCAGTTCACACTGCCGTCGCCGCCCGCGACGCCGAGCACCTGCGCCTCCCGGGCAGCCTCGCACAGCAGCGCGACCAGGTCGCCGTCCTGGCCGCGCTCGACCACCTTCGCGGCGGGCAGCAGTTCGCGCAGCCGCTGTGCGGTGTCGCCCTCGGGGCCGGCCGAGGCGTTCACCACGACCACCAGGCCGTCGCCGTCGACCAGCGACGGCACCTTGCCGCGGGGTTGCGGTGCGGTCGCGGCCTCCACCGGGCGGGTCGGCCACCAGCGCAGTGTCACCGCCGCCAGGCCCGCGCCGAGCGCCGCGCCCGCGAGCACGTCACCGGGGTAGTGCACACCCGTGTACACCCGGGAGAAGGCCACCGAGCCGGCCAGCGCGCCGGCCGCCACGCCCAGCGGGCGCGACTCCAGCGCGACGCCGGTGGCGAACGCCGCCGCCGACGCGGCGTGCCCGGACGGGAACGAGGTGGTCCACGGCTGCCGGCTCAGCCGACGCGACAAGGGCACCGCGTCGATCACCGGACGCGGCCGGCGTACCCAGCTCTTGAGCAGCACATTGCTCACCGTCGATGCCAGCGCCACCGAACCCAGGCCGCGCAACGCCGCCCTGCGTCCGCTGCGCCCGCCGGAAAGCGCCATCCCCGCGCCGGTCACCGCCCACAGGCGCGAATGGTTGGCCGCCCGGGACAAGGCCGGCAACGCCTTGTTCGCCCACGGCACATGATGCGAGGCCACCCACGCGAAGGCCGCCCGGTCGGCGGCATGGATCTTTCCCATCCGTGAATCTTCGCAAAGAATCCCGACGGACACGCAAGGCGGGCGTCGATCCGACGTTCGAACCCGTTGGTGCTCGGGTCTACCGGGCCAGGGCCGCCGACGTCTCGGCGAGTTCGGCGCGGTACTCGATGCGCTCGGACCACGCGGCGGGCCAGGCGTCGATGCCGTGCGCGGCACCGATCATGGCGCCGGCCAACGCGGCGATCGAGTCCGAGTCGCCGGAGGAGCCGGCCGCCCGGGCGACGGCCGAGCGCGGGTCGTCCGGATACAGCACGACGCACAACACCGCCGTGGCCAGCGCCTCCTCGGCGATCCACCCGGCACCGGTGATCCGACACGGGTCCGCGCGGCGGTCGCCCTCCGCCACGGCCTGGTCCAACCGGTCGAGCACGGCCAGGCACTCGTCCCAGCCGCGCGCGACGAACCCCTCCGGGGTGTCGGCGAACGGGCCGCGCCACAGGTCGTCGCCGAGCCAGTCGCCCCGGTACACCTCGCGCCGCGCCTCGGCGTGCGCGCGCAGCAGGGCGGGGAGTTCGGCGATCGGCGCGCCGGTGCGCAGCGCGTGTACGGCGGTCGCGGTCAGGTCCGAGGCGGCCAGCGCGGTGGGGTGTCCGTGGGTGATCGCGGACTGGAGTTGGGCGGCGCCGCAGCGGTCGGCCTCGTCGACGCCGTCGAGCAGGCCCAGCGGGGTGACCCGCATGTTGGCGCCGCAGCCCTTGGAGCCGCGTCGGGTGGCGTCGGGCCAGGCCCGCCCGGCGGCCAGCTCCGCGCACGCGGACATGCATGTGTGGCCCGGCGCGCGGGTGTTGTCGGGGGAGTCCCACCAGGCCAGGAACCGGTCCACCAGGAGCGGGGTCAGCCGCTCGGCGGTGAACGCCCCGCCGTCGGCGCGCGCGTCGATCAGCGCCCGGGCCACCGCCAGGCCCATCTGGGTGTCGTCGGTGACCTGGGCCGGCGTGCCCTCCAGGTCCATCGGGCCGGGCAGGTCGTACCGGCGCACGATCTGCGCGTACGACAGGAACTCCGTCGGCGCGCCCAACGCGTCCCCGTACGCCAACCCGAACATGCTCCCGCGCACCCGCTCCGCGTTCCCCACCATGCGATACCACCCTTCGTCGACCGCCCACCCTGCCGGCCCGGTGTGCCGAGGGCCGGCCGCTTTCCGCCCACCTGGGCCTGCGCCCACCCCCCGCGCCCGCCCGCCCGCACGTTCGTCCGACCCGGGACTCGCTCTCCCGGGTTCGGCTCGGGGAGGGTTGGAAACGGCCGAATCGGGGCGAAACTCGGAGGATGGACGTACTTTCCGGTCGTATCCTGCTGCGCCCCGCCGATCCCGAGCGTTCGCTGATCTTCTATCGCGACGTGCTCGGCCTCGCGATCGCCCGCGAGTTCGGTACCGGGATCCATCGCGGGACGGTGTTCTTTCTCGGCGGCGGCTTCCTCGAGGTCTCCGGCACCGCGACCGGCGGCGGGCCCGGGGGCGAGGATCTGCGGTTGTGGCTCCAGGTGCGGGACCTGCCGGCCACCCACCGCGAACTCGTGGACCGCGGCGCCACCGTGCTGCGCGCACCGCGCCGCGAGGAGTGGGGGCTCGACGAGATGTGGATCGCCGATCCCGACGGTGTACGCATCTGTGTGGTGCAGGTCCCGGACGAGCACCCGATCCGGTATCGGCCCGGCATCTGACCGTCGGGCGCGCCGCGTTCCGTGCCCCGCGCGCCTCGGTCGCGTCGACGGGGCCGGGCGGATTCGTCGACACCTCTCGACGCCCCTTGACGGCCCCACGGCGGCGGCGACACACTCAAGCTACCAGCCGGTAACAATTCGACGATGTCCCGGGGGCCCGCCACCCATGACCGCCTTCAGCCTCGCCCTGAACGAGGACCAGACCACCATCCGCGACTGGGTGCACACCTTCGCCGCGGAGACCATGCGGCCGGCCGCCGCCGAGTGGGACGAGCGCGAGGAGACCCCCTGGCCGATCATCCAGGAGGCCGCCAAGATCGGACTCTATTCGCTGGACTTCTTCAGCACCCAGGCATTCGACCCCACCGGCCTGAGCATTCCGCTGATCATGGAGGAACTGTTCTGGGGCGACGCCGGGTTGGGCCTCGCGCTGTCCGGTACCGCGCTCGCCGCGGCGGGCCTGGTGGCCAACGGCACCCAGGAGCAGATCATCACCTGGGCACCCGAGTTGTTCGGTACTGCCGACAACGTCCGCGTCGCCGCGTTCTGCTCGTCCGAGCCGAACGCCGGCTCCGACGTCTCCTCGATGCGCACCCGGGCCGACTACGACGAGGCGACCGGCGACTGGACCCTCAACGGGGTCAAGACCTGGGCCACCAACGGCGGTATCGCACACGTGCACGTCGTGGTCGCCACCACCGACGCCACGCTCGGCTCGCGGGGCCAGGCCAGCTTCGTGATCCCGCCGAACACGCCGGGACTGTCCCAGGGACAGAAGTTCAAGAAGCACGGGATCCGCGCGTCGCACACCGCCGAGGTGATCCTGGACAACGTCCGGGTGCCCGGCGACTGCCTGCTCGGCGGCAAGGACAAGCTGGACGAGCGGATCGCGCGGGCCAGGTCCGGCACCTCCGCGCGCTCGAACGCGGCGATGGCCACCTTCGAGTCGTCGCGCCCGGCGGTCGCGGCCCAGGCCGTCGGCATCGCGCGCGCCGCATACGAGGTGGCGCTGGAATACGCCCAGATCCGCGAGCAGTTCGGCCGGCCCATCATCGACAACCAGGGCGTCGCGTTCACCATCGCCGACATGCGCACCCGGATCGACGCGGCCCGCCTGCTCACCTGGCGCGCCTCGTGGATGGCCGCGACGAAACAGCCGTTCACCGCGGCCGAGGGCTCGATGTCGAAGCTGTACGCGGGCGAGACCGCCAAGTGGGTGACCGCGGCCGCGATGCAGATCCTCGGCGGCAACGGCTACACCCGCGAATACCCGGTCGAGCGCATGCACCGCGACAGCGCCATCTACACCGTCTTCGAGGGCACCAGCGAGATCCAACGCCTGGTCATCGCCCGCACGTTGGCGGAGGTGCCGATTCGCTGACCCGCGTCGCGGCGGCCCCGCGCCGCGTCGTCGGGCGGGGCGTCGGGGCGGCGCCCCGCGGGCTCAGCCGGTCCAGACCACGTTCATCACGGTGACTCGGACGCGGTTGTCCTCGATCACGAAGGTGATGAAACCGAAGGCCCCGAACGCGACTTCGCGCATGGTCTTGAGACCACTGTGCATCCGGCCCCCGACGCTCCACGGGTCACGCTCCAGCGCACTCTCCAGGTCGTTGAGCGCGGCGACCGCGGGCTGTGGCAGGCCCGCCTTCTGCCGGGCGGCGGGCACGTCGTACACCACGCGGTAGCTCATGTGCGCCTGGTCTCGGCGGCGGGCACCGTTTCCAGTTCCTCGCCCGCGTGCAGCCGGGCGGCCCGTTCGAGGACACGTTCGTAGTCGCCGGTGCGGCGCAGGATCAGGTGCCGCTGCCACCCGGCGAGCAGATCGGCGAGCAGGGCCAGTTGCCCGGTGTCGTGGGCGTGGGCGAGGGCGGCGGCGAACTCCCGCTCGAACTCGGCGCGTACGTCCTCGGGCAACTCGGCTCGGATCTCGGCCGGTGACGGCCAGCGGGCACCCCCGACCCGGATCACCAGGTCCGGCGTGCGTGGTTCGGGGATCGTCGTGTCCATGCCCTCAGCGTGCCGGCTCCGCCGGGTCGGCCGACAGCCGGCGCGCGACGATCGGCCGTACGCCCGGCGAAGCGCGGCCCGTGCGCCGGTTCAGGACGCCGGGCCCGGCTCGGGGGCCGGTTCCGGCTTGTCCGGGGGCGGAGGTGTGCCCGGATCGGGCGGCAGGGGCTCCGGGCCGGGTTCGGGCAGCGGGTGGGGGAGGGGCATCGGCGGCACCGGAGGCAGTGGGTTGGGCCACGGGTCGGTCACGGCGACCTCCAAGCAGGTAGCGCGTCGCGGTCGCGACGTCGCCACCCGGATACCCGCCACGACCGATCCCATCTCCCGGCACGGCGAACACCCGGACGCCGCCGCCCCGACCGCACGGCCGACACCCGCCACCACCGGCCGGCCCTACGCCGGCTCGAACGCCGCCCCGGTCACCCGCACCGCCCGACCGACCCACGCGTGCGTGCGCATCGACGCCAGGACGTCCGCGTCGGTCGAGGAGGCCACCGAGCGCACCCCGCCGCCCTCGCCCGCGCCCTCGACCACCACGATCGCCACCGCCGGTTCGCCCCCGTCGAAGGCCACCGTGCAGCCCACCACCCGCGCCGGGCCCGCGTACTCCGGGTCCACCGGGCGGGCGGGCAACTCGGCGCTCACGTCCACCGCGCGAAAGCCGCCGGGGGCGGGGCGTGTCGACCACAGCGCCCCGGCCTGCTTGGTCACCATGCCCGACACACTGGTGACCAGCCCGTCCCCGCCCTCGCGCACCCGCCGGGCCACCTCGACGGTGGCGTGCAGCGCGTACGTGTTGAGCGGACCGCCGGCGAAGGCCATGCCGCCGGTCGTGGTCAGCTCCCGATCGGCGCGCCCGGTCAGGCCCAGTTCGTGCCGCTGGATCCGGACCGCCGCCGGGAAACAGCTGTACAGGTCCACATGCGCCGCGTCGGCCACCCCGGGGCCCAGCGCCGCGCCGACCGCCGCGAAGCCCGGCGAGCGGGCCGGGTCCGGCCGGGCCACCAGCGGCACCATCGTGTTGGACTCGGCCGCCACCGTCGGGAACACCCACCGCTCGCGCGCGACGCCGAACCGGCGCGCCGTCTCCACCGAGCACAACACCAGCGCGGCGGCCTGGTCGACGTTCATCTGCGAGCAGTGCCACTTGGTATAGGGGCTCGCCAGCCACGCGTTGCGCCCGACCGGGGCCAACAACTCGTCCTCGGAGACCGTGCGGCCGCGGATCGACCGCCCGCCCTCGGCGGCGACGGCGGCGAACTGCGCGCACAGCGCCGCGATCTCCCGGGCGTCCTGCGCCGGCGACACGCCGCGCGCGGCGCCGATCGCCGACTCCAGGACCGCGTACTGCCGGGCGGGCACCGCCAGATGGCGATCGATCTCGACCCGGGCCAGGATGTCCGCGCCCGGCGCCCACACCGTGTCCGGCACCCCGTCCGCGACCGGATCCGCCAACTCGACCCCGGCGATCCGGGCACGCAGCCGCCGATGCGCCGCCTCGCCGCCCACCACCAGGACCGCGTCCACCCGGCCGGCCGCGATGTCGGTGCTCGCACGGGTGAGCAACGACTGTTGGAGGACGCCCAGTTCGGCCAACGTGCTGTGCGTGTCGACAAGCTTGAAGCGCTCGGCCAGCCACCGCCCCGGATCGCCGTGCCGCCAGGTGCCGCGCGGCACCAGGACCCGCCGCACCGCCCCGAGCAGCCCGCCGAGCCCCTCGGCCGCGTCCTCGACGGCCCGCGCCATCAACTCCAACTCGCCCACCCCGGCCCCGGCCTCGGCCAGGCGCTGATCCGCCACCCCGACCCCGACCAGGACCGGCGTGCGCGGATCGATCCCGTCCAACCCCATCGACGCCCCCTCACACGCGCCGCCACCCGGCGCGCGCCGAAGCTAGCGCCGATGCCCGACGATCACCAGCGGCACGGGGAGCGGGCGGACGACCGAACCCGGTCCGCGGCCGGGGTGGGAGGTCCCGGGCGGCCTCGAGGCCGTCGTGCGGTGAGGTGGGCGGTTCGGCTGTTCGCCGGCGCGGGCATACGACAACCTTCCGGTGGTGTGGCCGAGAGTGGTGTGGCCGAGAGCGGTGCGGTCGGGAGCGGTGTGGCGAGGAGCGGGTGGATGAGCGAGCACGATCCGTATGTGCGTGTGCGCGGCGCGCGGGAGCACAATCTGCGGGACGTGGACGTGGACATCCCGCGCGACACGTTCGTGGTGTTCACCGGGGTGTCCGGGTCGGGCAAGTCCTCACTCGCGTTCGGCACGCTGTACGCGGAGGCGCAGCGGCGCTACTTCGAGTCGATCGCGCCCTACGCGCGCCGGTTGATCCAGCAGGTCGGCGCACCGCACGTGGACACGATCGACGGACTGCCGCCGGCGATCGCCCTGCGGCAGCAGCGGTCCGCGCCGACGTCGCGGTCGACGGTGGGCACGCTGACCACGTTGTCGAACTCGCTGCGGATGTTGTTCTCCCGCGCGGGAGAGTATCCACCGGGCGCGCCGAGGTTGGACTCCGACGCGTTCTCCCCGAACACCGCCGCCGGGGCCTGCCCGAACTGTCACGGGCTCGGGCGGGTGCACGACGTCGACGAGGCGTCGCTGGTCCCGGATCCGGACCTGTCGATCCGGGACGGGGCGATCGCCGCCTGGCCGGGCGCGTGGTACGGGAAGAATCTGCGGGACATCCTGGCCACGCTCGGCTACGACGTGGACCGGCCGTGGCGCGAGCTGCCGAAGGCCGAGCGGGAGTGGATCCTGTTCACCGACGACCAACCGGTGGTCACCGTGCGTCCGGTGCGCGACGCGAGCCGGATCCAGCGCGACTACCAGGGCACGTACAGCAGTGCCCGGCGGATCGTGCTCAAGACGTTCGCGACCTCGAAGAGCGCGACGCAGCGCAAGCGGGTGGAGCGTTTCCTGCGCGGCGGGCCGTGTCCGGTCTGCCACGGTCGGCGGTTGCGGCCGGCCTCGCTGGCGGTGACGTTCGCCGGGTACGACATCGCCGCGCTCGTCGCGCTGCCGTTGACCGAGGCGGCCCGGGTGCTGGCCGAGGCGAAGCCGGACGGGGAGGCCGCCGCGACCATCTGCGCGGACCTGGTGGCCCGGATCGCGGTGCTGGTCGAGCTGGGGCTGGGCTATCTGGGCATGGCGCGCGAGACGCCGACGTTGTCCTCGGGCGAGTTGCAGCGGCTGCGCCTGGCCACCCAGTTGCGGTCCGGGTTGTTCGGGGTGGTGTACGTGCTCGACGAGCCGTCGGCCGGGTTGCACGCTGCGGACACCGAGGCGCTGCTCGTGGTGCTCGACCGGCTGCGGGCGGCCGGCAACTCGCTGTTCGTGGTGGAGCATCGCATGGCCGTCGCGCGCCGGGCCGGATGGCTGGTGGACGTGGGGCCGGGCGCGGGCGAGGGCGGCGGCCGGATCCTGTACAGCGGCCCGCCGGCGGGGTTGCGCGAGGTGGCCGACTCGGCGACGCGCCGCTTCCTGTTCCCGGCCGGCCCGCCGGAGGTGCGCGAGCCGCGGCAGGCCGGCGCGTGGCTGACGTTGACCGGGGTCACGCTGCACAATCTGCGCGATCTGGACGTGGCGTTCCCGCTGGGCGTGTTCACCGTGGTCACGGGGGTGTCGGGGTCGGGCAAGTCCAGCCTGGTCGGCGGGGTGCTGGCCGAGGTGACGGCGGCGCACCTGGGCACCGGGCCGGAGCCGGACGAGGACGACGGGCCGGTGTCGGGCGAGGTGCGCGCGGTCGAGGGACTGGGGGCCATCGACCGACTGGTGCGGGTGGACCAGAAGCCGATCGGGCGCACGCCGCGCTCGAACCTGGCCACCTACACCGGGCTGTTCGACACCGTACGCCGGTTGTTCGCCGAGACCGACGCGGCGCGAGAGCGCGGGTGGACCGCGGGCCGGTTCTCGTTCAACGTGGCCGAGGGGCGCTGCGAGACCTGTGCGGGGGAGGGCTTCGTCGCGGTCGAGTTGTTGTTCCTGCCGGGCACGTACGCGCCGTGTCCGACCTGCCACGGCGCCCGGTACGACCCGGCCACCCTGGAGGTCGCCTATCGCGGGCTGAACGTGGCGGACGTGCTCGGGCTGACCGTGGACGACGCGGCCGACTTCCTGGCCGACGTGCCCGCCGCCGCGCGCAGTCTGACCACGCTGCGCGAGGTGGGCCTGGGCTATCTGCGCCTGGGCCAACCCGCGACCGAGCTGTCCGGCGGCGAGGCGCAGCGGATCAAGCTGGCGAGCGAGTTGCAGCGGGCCCGACGCGGGCACACGCTCTATGTCCTGGACGAGCCGACGGCGGGTCTGCATCCGGCGGATGTGGAGTTGCTGATGCGGCAGTTGCACGGTCTGGTCGACGCGGGCAACACGGTGGTGGTGGTCGAGCACGACCTGGACGTGATCGCCGGCGCCGACTGGCTGATCGACCTGGGGCCGGGCGGCGGCGTGCACGGCGGGCGGATCGTGGCGAGCGGGGTGCCGGGGGAGGTGGCGGCGCGGGGGGTGGGGGTGACGGCGCGGTTCCTCGGCGGGCGGTGACGGGCCGGTCAGGCGGCGTCGGGCCCGGCCAGGAACGCCAGCAGGGCCGCCGGGTCCTCGCTCGCGCACGCCGCGCGCACGGCCGCCTCGTGTGCCTCGGCCAGCGCGTTCAGCCGGGCGAGTCGGTCCGTACCGCGCCGGGACAGATGGACCGTGATCCGGCGGCGGTCGGCCCCGGATTGGCGGCGGTAGATGTGGCCGCCGTCCACCAGCGCGTCCACGATCCGGGTCAGCGTGGCCTGCGGGATCACCAGGGCCCGGGCCAGTTCGCCCATCGACCGCCCCGTGCCGTCGCCCAGGGTGCGCAACACCAGCCACTGGTCGAGGGTGCAGTCCTCCTCGGTCAGGGCGACGGTCAGCGTGCGGGTGAGTCGGCGCTGCGCGACGGTCAGCGCCTCGACCAGAAGCGGCGGTGCGACGGCGCGTTGCGCGAGTTCGCCGGCGGACATGCTGATCACCCCTTCACCGGACCGTTCTCAGGAGCATACTTACTCGCCTGATGAGCGTCGAGACAGTCCTGATCGAGCCGCTCGACGCGCTGTATTCCGACCGGAATCCCCAGGTGCTTCGAGTGGGCCTCGTGGTGCCCCAGTCCGGTGCGCTCGGCATCATCGGCCCCTCCGCCGTGGATGCCGCGCTGCTCGCGGCGCACGAGATCAACTCCGCCTGCGGAGTGCGCGACCGCCGGCTCGAACTGGTGCTGGTGGACGCCGGCGTCCCGCCCGCCGAGGTCGCCGCACAGGTGCGACAACTCGCCGACGCCGGGGCGGTGGAGGCGCTGGTCGGCTTCCACACCAGCGACGTGCACCGCGCGATCGAGGCGGTGGTGACCGGACGTGTGCCGTACATCTTCACCCCGCCGCACGAGGGCGGTCGCCGGCTGCCCGGCGTGGTGTGCACCGGGGTGGACCCGATGCGGCAGCTGCGCGAGTCGATCGGCTGGTTGACCCGGCAGCACCGGCTGCGCCGTTGGGCGTTGATCGGCAACGACTACATCTGGCCGCAGGCCACCCACCGTGCGGCGGCCCGGCTGATCGCCGAGGCGCGCAGCAGTGTGGTGTACGAGCGGCGGGTCGCCTTCGGCGCGGTGCGCGAGGGGCTGGACGAGTTGTTCCAGGGGCTGCGCACGACCGGGGCCGACGCGCTGCTGCTCAGCCTGATCGGGCGGGACCTGGTCGACTTCAACCGGGCGCTGCGGCACGCCGGTCTGGACCGGATCCTGGTGCGGCTTTCCGGGTCCCTGGAGGAGAACGGCCTGTTGGCCTACGGCGGCGACGACACCGGCGGGATGTACGCGGTGATGCAGTCGTTCGCGTCGCAGACCGACGATCGCCGGCTGGGGCTGGCCGAGCGGCACCGGGCGCTGTTCGGGCCGGACGCACCGGTTCTGGACGCCTACGCGGAGGGGCTGTACGACGGGCTGCACCTGGTCGCGGCGCTCGCGTCGTGGAACGCGCTGGGCCCCAACGGGTTGGCGGCGGCGGTGCATCGCCTGCTCGACGGGGACCCGCAGGGCACCCGGGCGGCCTGGGCGCGGTCGCCGCTGGGCCCGCCGCGCAGGCAGGTGTTCCTCGCGCGGGCGGAGGGGTTGGATTTCGCCGTGCTTCCGCGCCGCGAAAGTACTTCCATTTGGAAATAACTGGATCTAGGGTCTCTCCGAGACCCCTCGGGGTCGTCCCGAGGAGAGATCACCATGAGCGAAGTCCCCGCGCCCGAATCCGCCGCGAGACCCGGGTCCACCGGCAGACCCGACCCGACCGGTGGACCCGAGTCGATCGAGAAGTACGGCTACAAGCAAGAGCTCCGCCGTTCGCTGAGTTTTCGCGACCTGCTCGTCTACGGCCTGGTCTTCATGGTCCCGATCGCGCCGTTCGGCATCTTCGGCGGCGTGTTCCAGGGCTCCGGCGGCATGGTCGCGCTCACCTACATCATCGGCATGGTCGCGATGATGTTCACCGCGCTGTCCTACGCGCAGATGTCGCAGGCCTTCCCGATGGCCGGATCCGTGTACTCCTACGCCGGTCGCGGCATCGCCGCCCCCGTGGGCTTCCTGGCCGGCTGGATGATCCTTCTCGACTACATCCTCGTCCCCGGCCTGCTCTATCTGATCGCCGCCGTGGCGATGAACTCGCTGGTCGGCTCGATCCCGGTGTGGATGTGGGTGGTCGGCTTCGTGCTGCTGAACACGGCGGTGAACTACCTGGGCGTGGAGATGACCGCCAAGGTCAACAAGATCATGCTGATCGGCGAGCTGATCGTCCTGCTGCTGTTCGTGGTCGTCGGCGTGGTCGCGCTGATGGACGGCAAGGGCCGGGGCTTCGACTTCACCCCGCTGTACAACGGCGACACCTTCTCCTGGAGCCTGGCCTTCGGCGCCGTCTCGATCGCGGCGCTGAGCTTCCTCGGCTTCGACGGCATCTCCATGCTGTCCGAGGAGAACAAGGACTCCGCCAAGGCCATCGGCCGCTCGATGGTCGCCGCGCTGCTGCTCGCCGGCACCCTGTTCATCGTGCAGACCTGGGTGGCCTCGCTCCTCGTGGAGGACCCCAAGGCGCTGATCGCCAACGGCGACCCGGACGGCACCGCGTTCTACGACGCGGCCCGGGTCGCGGCCGGCGGCTGGCTGGCCAAGCTCACCGCCGTGGCCACCGCCATCGCATGGGGCTTCGCCAACTCGCTGGTCGCCCAGGCGGCCACCTCACGCCTGCTCTACGCGATGGCCCGCGACCGGCAACTGCCGTCCATCCTGGCCAAGGTGCACCCCAAGCACCGGGTGCCCGTCAACGCCACGCTGCTCACCGCCGCCATCTCGCTCGCGCTCGGGCTGTACACCAGCACCCGCGACGACGGCATCACCAAGCTGAGCAGCCTGGTCAACATCGGCGCGCTGACCACCTTCCTCGTCCTGCACGTCTCGGTGGTCGTGCACTACCTCGTCCGGCACAAGAGCCGCGACTACTGGCGACACCTGATCGCGCCCTCGATCGGCTTCGCGATTCTGGCGTACGTCGTCTACAAGGCCGACGATGACGCGCAGCGCCTGGGCACGATCTGGTTCGCGATCGGCCTCGCCCTGCTCTCCGGTCTGGTCCTGGCGGGCCGCCGGCCCAAGATCTCCGCCATCGATTCGCTCGAGGAACCCGTATGACCCTGCTCGAAGTCGTCTCGCTACGGCCGACCTACCACCAGTACGCCTACACCTTCGGCGGTCGCCGACCGCTGGTGACGGTGCGCCCCGGCACCATCGTCGAGTTGTCCACCGAGGACTGCTTCGGCGGCAACGTCAAGGGCTTCGACGATCTGCCCAGCGCGGTCTGCGAGTTCCCCTACCTCAATCCCGTCACCGGCCCGATCGCGGTCGAGGGCGCCGAGGTCGGGGACACCCTCGCGGTGCACTTCGTGGACATCTCGCCCGCCCGGGACTGGGGCATCTCCAGCACCTTCCCGCACTTCGGCGCGCTGACCGCGACGTCGACCACCGCGATGCTGCACGCGCCGCTGGAGGAACGGGTCTGGGTCTACGACCTGGACGTCGAGGCGGGCGTCTGCCGCTTCCGGGCCCGCAAGAGCGACTTCTCGGTCGAACTGCCGCTGGACCCGATGCACGGCACCGTCGGGGTGGCGCCGGCCGGCGGCGAGACGCTGATGTCGATCACCCCGGGGGCGCACGGCGGCAACATGGACACCCCCGAGATGCGTGCCGGCACCACCGCGTACTTCGGCGTCAACGTCGCGGGCGGCATGCTCTCGATCGGCGACGGCCACGCCCGGCAGGGCGAGGGGGAGGTGTGCGGGACGGCGGTGGAGGCCGCGATGCGCACGGTGATCGTGGTCGACCTGATCAAGGGCGGCGCACCCGTGTCGCCGCGCCTGGAGAACGACCACTACCTGATGACCACGGGCTCGGCCCGCCCGCTGGAGGACGCCTACCGGATCAGCCAGCGCGACCTGGTCGACTGGACGGCCGCCCTGCTGGACCTGGACCTGCTCGACGCCTACCAGCTGGTCAGCCAGGCCGGCCTGGCCCCGGCCGCCAACGTGTGCGACACCAACTACACGATGGTGGCCAAGCTCCCGAAGGCGACGCTGGGCCGACAGCGCGCCTACGAGGGGCGGCACGACCACCTGCGCGCGGTGGCGGGGGCGTACCTGCGGGAGCGCTGAGCGCGTCGGATCGGGGCGCGGCGCCCACACCCGCGGCGAGCGCGCCGCGACATCGACTCCGGGACCGGAGAGGCCATCGGTCCCGGCACCCGGCGGCGTGCCGCCCCCGCGCCGGGTGGAAGGGGACATCCCCGGGCGAATCGCGTCCGCCGACGCTCGTCCCCCCGGGGCCCGGGGATGTCCCAGGGGCCGGGAGCCTCCGGCTTCCGGTTTTTGGCTAGAACGACGCGGACTCGCACGCCGAATCGCTGATCAGGTATGTCCGCCCGCCGGTGTAGTACTTTCCGTTCACTTTGGTGCACCACTTTTGATTACCGGCGCGGTTCGGCGCGGCCGCGGTGTCGGAGATGTGCGGCGCTGCGATCACGCCGGTCTCCGTGTCGCCCTCGAAGGCGCCGTCGGCCGTGATCGTCACCGTGATCTCCACGTCGGCCCACGGCGTGCAGTAGGCATGACCTGTCGCATAGACGGTGCCGTTGCGGTAGAACGGCGTGGCGGCGACCGCGTAGCAACTGGTGGCCGCCGTACCCGAGGTGCCCGCCTGTGCGACACCGGATGCGGCGATCGAACCGGCGACGGCCGCGACACACACCAATCCGGCGGCTGCTTTGCTCCTCATGGATTCCTCCTGTCGAGAGTTGCGAGGGACTGCACGGCAGGCTTTCGCCCCTCGACGGGTGAAGCAACGAAAACCGGCTGTCCCGGACAGTCGCCGACCGTCCGCGCTGGTCAGGGCCCTGTCCTGATCGTGTTCCGGACACAGCAGCCGCAGCGGATACCGGATCCACGGCCGAGAGGGCGGTCGGGTCGCCCGCGAAAGCGCCCGCGGGTCGGGAATTCCTCGGGTGTCGTCGTGTTGCCACTCGTGTGAACGTGTTTTCGCCGCAGGTCCGGTTCTCCGTCCTCGATCGATCGTTGACGCTCCGCGGCGAGCACCCCGCCTCGGCGCTGCGGCACGCGGTGGCCTTCGCCCGGGAGGTGGAGCGGCTGGGGTATCACCGCTTCTGGGTCGCGGAGCACCACAGCGTGCCGGGGGTCGCCGGGTCGGCGCCCACCGTGCTGGCCGCCGCGGTGGCGGCGGCGACCGAGCGGATCCGCGTCGGCACCGGCGGGGTGATGTTGCCCAACCACCAACCGCTCGTGGTGGCCGAGCAGTTCGGGGTGCTGGAGGCGCTGTACCCGGGGCGGATCGACATGGGCCTGGGGCGCTCCGTGGGCTTCACCGACGGGATCCGCGCGGCGCTGGGGCGGGGCAAGGACGCGGCGGAGGACTTCCCGGAGCGGTTGGCCGAACTGCTCGGCTACTTCCTGGGCACCCAGGACGCACACCCGGGCGTACACGCGCGCCCCGCCGAAGGGCTGCGTCCGGCGCCGTTCGTGCTGGCCACCGGGGCGGGCGCGGATCACGCGGCAGCGGCGGGCGTACCGCTGGTGGTGGCCGCGGCGATCGGCGAGGAGCGCGTGCTGCGCGCGATCGAGCGCTACCGGACCACGTTCCGGCCGTCCGCCTGGTCCGCGCGACCCTACGTGGTGCTCGCCGGCCCGGTCGCGGTCGCGGATACCGCCGAGGCGGCCGACGACCTGCTGCTGCCCGAGGCGTGGGCGGCGGCCTATTCGCGCACCCGCGGCACCTTCCCGCCGCTGATCCCGGCCGAGGAGATCCGCGCCGCCGCGCTCACCGCACGCGAGCGCGAACACCTGGACGCCGCGCGGCGCGACGGGATCGCCGGCACGGCGCAGACCGTCGCGGCGGACCTGGCGGCCCTGCTCGCCCGCACCGACGCGGACGAGTTCCTGGTCACCACGAGCAGCCACGACCGGGCCGGCCGCGCCGACTCGGCCCGGCGCCTGGCCGAACTCGCGGGCATCGCACCCCGGATCCGCGCGGGCGCGACACGCTGAATCGGGGGATCGGCCCCGTTCGTACCGGACCTCCGGCGGCAGCCGGCGGGCGTTGCTACCGTGGTGCGGCTCGAGTGGTCGTTCCGCGGGGAGGTTTCGAGCGATGGCCCATGTCGGCCGGCAGCCGGACGTACGTCCACACCCGAACCCACCCGGGACCGGGCCCGGTCACGCGCCGGTGGAGACCGCCGCGCAGATCGAGCGGCGCTGGATCGCCAACATCGCCTCCGTGGTGGTCCCGGGCGTGCTCGCGCACCGGATGTTGCGGCCGACGCACCGGATCGGCAAGCCCGACGGGCTGATGGGCAACCTCAACCGGGTGCGTGCGTGGCTCGGGCTGATGATCGTGCTGGCGGTGTTCCTGCGCGGGCTCTACCAGGAGCGTAAGCAGGGCTCCGGCGAGTCGGCCACCACGACCCGGATCCAGGGTGCGCAGGTGGTGGCCGAGGTGGCGTCGGCCATGGTGCGCCGGATGGTCCTGCTGCCGGTGTACGGGATGATCGGCATCGTGCTGATCGGCTGCCTCCTGGTGCTCTTCGCCCGGCCGCACCTGCGTTCGCTGACCATGCGTCAGTTGATCCACCCGGTCCGCTCGGTCGGGCTGTTCCTGGTGGTCCCGGTGGTCGGCGTCGCGGTGGCCTGGGGCTGCCGCAGGGGCGCGGGCCTCGGAAGCAACACCAACACGCTGCGCACCGACGGCACGATGGTGCAGCTGGTGCTGTCGTGGGTGTCCATGGTCGTCGGCATCTGGGTGTTCGGTTTCGCCGTGGTGGCCATCTGGCAGGTGGCCCAGCACCTGTTCTCGGCGGCCGACGGCCACCCGATGTTGCCCGCGCTGATGGCGATGTGGCTGGCCTGGACCTTCACCCTGACCGACCTGCTGATCAAGACGGACAACCCGCTTTTCGCCGGCTCCGACATCGTGCCGGACAACATCAAACTCCCGGTGGGCGTGGGCGGATCGCTGATCATCACCGCGCTGAGCGTGTGGGAGATCCGCCGCCTCGGCCGCTGGAACGGCATCACCTGGCGCAGCGGCCCGTGGGGGTCACGCTCGCCACAGAGCCGGAGCCTCACCCGCTAGCGCTTGATCACGCCCCCGGCGGTCGCCCCGGCACTCGCCCGGCGCCACCGCGGGCGGGTCAGGACGATCTGCGGGTGCTGGTGATCAGGCGGTAGCCCAGGCCGGTGGTGGTTTCGTCGACCAGGAACAGGCGGCCGTCGTGCTCGAACGGCTTGGGCATCGCCTCCGCGAGCGAGACGCCCAGGCGCAGCGGGTATTCGTCGAGGACGGTGATGTGGCCGTCGTTCGGGTCGAAGCGGACCAGGCGCGGTGGTTTGCTGCCCCGGGCGTTGACCCATACGCGCAGGGCGCCGTCCGGCTCGACCGCGATCGGGGCGGCCTTGCTGTCCACGCTCAGGCCGACCACCTTGACCGCGGCGGGCAGTTCGGAGATCCAGCGCACCCGCCCGCTCGCCCGGTCGATCGCGATGATCTGGTTGGCGCCGGGGGAGGACGAGGCGTGCACGGACCGGCCGTTGTTGCCGGGGACGTAGATGGTGCGCTCGTCGGCGAGCAGGCGCGGGGCGGTGCCTCGGGCGTCGCCGACCAGGGGATTGCCGGTTTCGATCGGGTACGCGGGTTCGCCGCGATCGGTCAGCACCGTGGGTCGGGTCGCACCGCCGGTGCCGGTCGGTTCGTTGACGATCACCGGCGAGGTGGCCACGACCGGGGAGGCGCCGGGCGGGCCGCCCTTGGGCAGGGTGTGTGTCCAGGCCGGCTTGCCGGTCGTGGGATTTAGGGCCCAGACCGTGTCGGCGCCGGCGCACTGTCCGTTGGCGACCAGGGCCGCGCCGCCGCGGAATCCGGTGACCCGGCAGCCGGCCGCCACGGTGTTCGCGGTCCAGAGCTGGGCGCCGTCCCTGATCCGGAACGCGGTGTCGCCGCTGACCGCCACGCCGTGTGAGACGGCCACCCGCTCCTGGGCCGGGGCGTCCCTGGCGGTGCGCGGCTTGCTCCAGACCTCGGTGCCGGAGGTGACGTCGATGCCCGCGACGCGGTCGCAGGCGGTGCCGACGCCGTAGACGATCACCGCGATCGTCCCGTCGGTGTCGGCGCCGGCGGCGCACATCGAGGCGCCGCCCGGGAGCGGCTTCTCCCAGGCGGTGGCCCCGCTGTCGACGCGGTACGCCACCACACGGGCGCGCTCCGAGCGGACCACGGTGTCGCCCTGGAACCAGGTGCCTTCGAGGGTACGGGCGTCCTTGGCCGCGCTCGCCGGGGGCTTGGGACCGTCCCGGCCCTCCTTCAACGCCCAGGAGACCGCGACGTGTTCGCCGGAGTTGGCGTAGTCGTTGCCGTCCTTGACCGCCTGCCGGACCGCGCCGACGCCGGCCACCGCCAACACGGCGAGGGCCAGGAGCGCGCTGCGGAGCAGGACCGGGCGATCACGCCGCGCCCGGACCCGGTTGGGGTCGAGCGGCGGGCCGAAGACGAAGTGGTGGTCCGAGGGCGCCGGTTGCAGCGGCATCGGGGACGACGGGGGCGTCGGTGTCGGGCCGCCGGGGCCGTAGGGCGGTGGCGAACCCGGGCCGGCCGGGCCGCCGGGACCGGCGTGCGGGCCGGCCGGGGGATGGGTGTCGTACAGCGGCAGATTGGGGTTCGCGACGAAACCGCCGCCGCCGGAGGAATGGGGATACGGCGCCGGGCGGGTGTGCGGTTGTGGCCGCGCCTGGTGCGGGACGTGCGGTTGGGCCTGCCCCTGGGCCGGGTTGTGCGGCTGCGCCTGTCCCTGGTGTGGGATGTAGGGCTGCGGCGGGCCCTGCCCCGGGGGCGGGGCGAAGCCGGGGCGGCCCGACGTGTTCGATCCGGGCGGCCCGAACGGCGGTGGGTCGGCCGGGGTCGGCTGCGGCGGGGCGAACGGTGGTTGCTCGGAGGAGGCCGCTCGGGCACGGCGGTGCTCGTCCCACGGGTCCTGCGGATCGTTCGGGTTCTGCGGGGTGCTCACGCGGCGGCTCCCGAGGTGCCTGGTATCACCGGGGCGCCGAGGCCGACCTCGTGCGGGCCCGGCAGGTCCTTGAGGTCGCGGCGGTCCACGTGTCCGACCGACTGGCCGACGTTGTGCAGCCACAACACGAGGAAGGTGATCACCGCGGCGGAGGCGGCGGTGACGAGTACGCCCACCACGATCACCAGGACCTTGCGCGGCGCGGCCGGCCCGCGGGCCGGAGCGGGTTCCGGCGGCGCGCCCCACGGCGTCGGCGTCGGTCCGGCGGCCTGTCGCCGCGGTGGCGATGACTGCGTCATGACGATCGTGCCCCCCGTGTCCCGTTCCCTGTTCACCTCGTGCCGCCGCCGTCGCCGATCCGTTCCCGATCCGTCCCCGACACGACATCGCGTCGATTACCGTACCGATCCCGGCCGTCCGCCGCCGACAATCCGGGCCGGTTCGAGGGTGGACCCGCCCCGGCCGAGGGAACCGCCCGGGTCGGTCGGGCGTCGGACCGGCGTCGGACCCACCGTCGCGGCGACGCCTCGGTGGGAGAGGATGTGATTCCGGCGTCGTCCGTAGGCGCCGCATCGTAAGTCGTAACGGGGAAGTGGATCCGTGTCGTTTCAGCAATCGCCGGGCGGCGATCAGCCGCAGCAGCCCCCCGGCGGGCCATATGGTCCGCCGCCCGGTCCGTACGGGGCACCGCCGCCTCCCGGCCAACCGTATGGCGGCCCCTACGGTCCGCCCGGCCCGCCGTACGCGGGCGGGCAGCCCGGCGCCCATCCCTACGGCGCCCCGCCGCCCCCGGGCCAGTGGGGCCAGGGGCCCGGATACGGCGGACCCCCGCCGCCCGGGCAGCCCAAGCGCAAGGTCGCGATCGTCGTCGGAGCCGTGGTGGGCGTGCTCGCCGTGGGCACCGTCGCGGTGCTGGGCGCCACCGGCGCGTTCTCGTCCGACGACGACAAGGACCCGGTGGCGAAGCCCACCTCGTCGGCCCAGACCTCGGGCCCGCCGACCACGCGGCCCACCTCGCCCGCGCCCGCGCCGCCGGACCTGCCCACCACCCGCCCGCCGAGCACGACCTCGGCGCCCCGGCGCACCGTGGACACCCCCGACAGGGCGGGTGGGCTGAACAAGATGGACGACGACGCGTATCCGGCGCAGAAGTCGCTCCGCGACGGGGCCAGGCCCGGTTCCAAGGTCGCCGCTTACGGTGCGGCGGGCGCGAGTTCGCCGAGCGCGGTGGTCATGGTGATGGCGAACCCGGCGCCGGGTCAGTCACCGATGACGACGATGGATCAGATCATCGCCGGCATGCGGGAGGGCGCCGACGAGAAGTCGGCGGACCTGGGGACCGTGCGCGAGATGGGCGCCGGCTCGATGGGCGGCGTGTTGCGCTGCACCACCATCAAGTCCGGCGGCAAGGCGCTGCCGACCTGCGTATGGGCCGACGCGGACACCGTGGGCGTCGTGTACGGGATGACCGCCAAGACATTGGACGAGACCGCGGCGCAGACCCTGCGGCTGCGCCCGGACCTGGAGAAGTGATCGAGGGGTAGCACGCGACCTCGACCTCCCGATCGGGCCCACGGGTCCGACCCGCCGGGTACTCCGAACACTCCGTACGCCCCGGCGACGCCCGCCGTCGCCGGGGCGTCGTCGTACGCCCGCGCACACTCCCGCCGCATCCGGACACGCCGAAGCGACCGACGGCGGCGGGCGTCGTCGGTGCGGAGGGGCCGGCCCTCGCGGACTCGCCCCCGGCAGCCCGGCCCCCGACGAGCCCGGCCCCGACCGGGCCGCAGGCGGCCCGCGGGGTCGGACCCGGGTCGGTCAGGCCGTCCCCGGAGCCGCCGGGATCCGGCTCGTCATGCGCTCCATCCCGCTGATCCAGTTGTCGCGCAGCGCCGCCGTGGCCGCCGGGACGTCGCCGGCACGCAGGTGCTCGGCGATCCGGCAGTGCTCCTCGGCCTCGCGCTCCAGGAGGGTGTCCTCGCCCGCGATCAGGTGC
Source organism: Embleya sp. NPDC056575 (assembly GCF_042793325.1). NCBI lineage: Bacteria > Bacillati > Actinomycetota > Actinomycetes > Kitasatosporales > Streptomycetaceae > Embleya > Embleya sp. NPDC056575. The sequence goes on along the minus strand of NZ_JBHTVA010000004.1, from coordinate 214,288 downwards.
GTGTAGCGGCGCATGCCCGCCTTCACGCTGGTCACCAGATCGAGCAGCCGTTCGTTCGGGCACCGGCCGAGCAGCAGGTCGTGCCACTCGTCGTCGTGCCACTCGATCTCCGACTGCTCCGCCACCGGATCCGGGAAGCCCCGGGCCAGCCGCAGCAACTCCGGTGCCATCTCCCGGAGTTCATCCGGGTCGGAGAGCTCCAGGGCGAGTGACTCCAGGCCCGCGACGATCTCGCACAGCTCGCGGAACTCCTTGCTGCTGACCGGCGCGAACCGGAAGCCGCGCCCCTGATTGCTCTCCAGGACACCTTCGCCGGCGAGGGTGATCAGGGCTTCGCGCAGGGGGGTGCGGCTCACGCCCAACTCGGCGGCGAGCACCACCTCGTTGATGTCCTTGCCCGCCGCGAAGTCGCCCCTGTCGAGGCGCAGAAGCAACTCCTCGCGGATCTGCTCCCGCAGAGGTCGCCGCTGGATACCCATGTGTCGGTTACTCCTCGTGTCGATCGTCGCCGATATCTGGTGCTTGACATGTCACACCGTAGCCACCTTGAATTATGAATACAGAATACATGAACGGAGATCAACGTGCGGTTGACGCGAGTGCCGGGATTGCTGTTCGGAGGTGACTACAACCCCGAGCAGTGGCCGGAGGAGGTCTGGGCCGAGGACGCCAAGCTGATGGTCGAGGCCGGCGTGAACATGGCGACCGTCGCGGTCTTCTCCTGGTCACGTCTGGAACCCAGGCCGGGGGAGTACGACTTCGGCTGGTTGGACCGGGTGCTCGACCTGTTGCACGAGCACGGCATCGCCGCCGACCTGGCCACCGCGACCGCCACCCCGCCGCCCTGGCTGGTGCGCGAGCACCCCGAGACGATGCCGGTGGACGCGCACGGCACCCGGCTCGAATTCGGCTCGCGGCAGGGCTACTGTCCCAGCTCGCCGATCTTCCGCGCGGCCACCGTCCGGCTCGCCCGGGCGATGGCGGAGCGTTACGGGAACCACCCCGCGCTGGCGATGTGGCACATCGGCAACGAGTACGCCGACCACACACTGGAGTGCTTCTGCGACGAGTCGGCCCGGCACTTCCGCCGCTGGCTGACCGATCGCTACGCCGACATCGACGGCCTCAACGCCGCCTGGGGCACCTCGTGCTGGGGCCAGCACTACACCGACTTCGGCCAGATCAACCCCCCGCGCGTGGCACCGGGGCCGATCAACCCCGCCCAGGTGCTCGACTGGCGGCGGTTCTGCTCCGACGCGCTCCTGGAGTGCTTCGAGGCGGAGAAGGCCGTGCTGCGCGAGGTCACCCCCGACATCCCGGTGACCACCAACTTCATGAGCATCCTGCACGGCCTGGACTACTGGAAGTGGGCCGCCGCCGAGGACTTCGTCAGCGACGACGCCTACCCCGACCCCGCCGACCCGACCTCGCACACCGGCATCGCGCTCAGCTACGACCTGATGCGCTCGCTCAAGCGGCGCCCGTGGCTGCTGCTCGAACAGGCGCCGAGCGCGGTCAGCTGGCGCGAGGTCAACGTGCCCAAGCCGCCCGGCAAGATGCGCCTGGACAGCCTCCAGGCGCTCGCCCACGGCGCCGACGGCGTGATGTTCTTCCAATGGCGCCAGGCGCACTACGGCCCCGAGAAGTTCCACTCCGCACTCCTGCCGCACGGCGGTGTCCGGACCCGAGGATGGCAGGACACGCTGCGCCTGGGCGGCGATCTGGGCAAGCTCGCCGAGATCGCCGGCACCCACGGCCGCGCCGACGTCGCGCTGGTCCTGGACTGGGACTCGTGGTGGGGCCTGGAGGCCCCCGAGTCGATGCCCACCAAGCGGCTTGCCCTGCTGCGGCTGATGCGCGGCTGGTACGCACCGCTGCACGCGCTCGGCATCACCGTCGACCTGACCCCGCCCGACCGCGACCTGTCCGACTACCGCCTGGTGATCGCGCCCAACCTGTACATGTGCACCGAGGAGAGCGCGGCCAACCTGCGCGCCTACCCCGGCGAACTGGTCGTCGGCCCGTTCAGCGGCGTGGTCGACGCGGCCGACCGGATCCACCCCGGCGGCGCCCCCGGCCCGCTGCGCGAGCTGCTCGGACTGAGCGTCGACGAATTCTGGCCGCTGGCGGACGGTGTCGAGCAGAGCGTGCGATACGCCGACGGCACCTCGGGCACCGCGACCCGCTGGGCCGAGTGGATCCGTACCGAAGGCGCCGCCGCCATCGCCGAATACGCCGACGGCGACCTCGCCGGACAACCCGCGATCACCCGCCTGGGCCGCGTCACCTACGTCGGCTGCGCCCTGGAGGACGTCACCCCCGTACTCACCGACGCGCTGGCCCGCGCCGGCGTACGCCCGGTCGCCGACCTGCCCCCCGGCGTCGAGGCCGGGCTGCGTACCGGCCCCGACGCCGACTACCTGTTCCTGCTCAACCACGGCACGACCACCGCGGCACTGACCCTGCGCGCCCCCGGCACGGACCTGCTGACCGGGCGCGACCTGCACGGCTCGATCGAGATCGGACCCAGGGACGCCGTGGTGCTGCGCACCGCTCACGAGGGAGAGAAGTGACCCACCCCTATATACCCAATGCCGAGCCGGCCGTACGGGCCGAGATGCTGGCCGCCATCGGGGTCGAGTCCGTCGAGGACTTCTACGCCGACATCCCCGCCGCGCTGCGCCTGAACCGCCCGCTCGACCTGCCCGCGCCGATCGCCTCGGAACACGAACTCGTCCGGCACATGGGCGCGTTGCTCGCACGCAACACCGACACCACCGAGGTGCTGAGCTTCCTGGGCGGCGGCTGCTACCCACACCACGTGCCCGCCGTGTGCGACGAGGTCAACACGCGCGGCGAATTCCTCACCGCCTACGCGGGCGAACCCTACGAGGACCACGGCCGCTTCCAGGCGATCTTCGAGTACGTCAGCATGATGGCCGAACTCCTGGAAATGGACGTCGTCAACGTCCCCACCTACGACGGCTTCCAGGCATCCGGCACCGCACTGCGGATGGCCGCCCGCTACACCGGCCGCTCCACCGTCCTGGTCACCGCCGCGATCGGCGCGGACAAGCTGAGCAAGTTGCACGACTTCCTCGCGCCCGACATCGAGATCGCCACGATCCCGGTCACCGAGACCGGCGAGGCCGCCGCGTTCACCGTCGACGACACCGTCGCCGCGGTCTACCTGGAATACCCCAACGCGTACGGCGTGGTCGAGACCCGGATGGCCGAGATCGCCGAACTCGCGCACGCCCAGGGCGCGTTGCTCGTGGTGAGCGCCGACCCGATCGCGCTCGGCGTGCTCGCCCCGCCCGCCACGCTCGGCGCGGACATCGTCTGCGGCGACATCCAGTCGCTCGGCATGCACCAGAGCTACGGCGGCGGCCACGCCGGCTACATCGCCACCCGGGACGAACCGCGCCTGGTCGCCGAGTTCCCCTCCCGCCTGTTCGGCATCGCGCCCACCGCGGTGCCCGGCGAATACGGCTTCGGCGACGTCTTCTACGACCGCACCTCCTTCGCGCTGCGCGAGGAGGGCAAGGAATGGGTCGGCACCGCCGCCTCCCTGTGGGGCATCACCGCCGGCGTCTACCTGGCCCTGATGGGCCCGGAGGGCATGCGCGAGCTGGGCGAGACCGTCCTGGCCCGGACCCGCTACGCGATGGACGAACTCGGCGCCGTACCCGGCATACGGGTACTGCACCCCGAGGGTGTGCACTTCCGCGAGTTCGCCGTCGAGGTGGCCGACGCCGACGCGCTGCTCACCGCGCTGCGCGCGCACGACATCTTCGCCGGTGTGCGCCTGGACGCCGGCACGCTGCTGGTCTGCGTGACCGAGCGGCACTCCAAGGACGACATCGACACGCTGGTGCGAGCGGTACGAGAGGTGCAGGGCTGATGGGTGCCGTCGGAGAATCCTTCGCGAAGTTGCCGATCGAGGCCAAGCCGCCGCTGCGCCGGTTCCACCAGGCGCGCTGGGACGAGCCGATCATCTTCGAGCTGTCCAGCCCCGGCCGGCGCGGCATCGGGGTGCCCGAGGCGGGCGTGCCCGCCGTCGAGCTGCCGGCCGCGGTGCGCCGCCAGGCACCGCCCGCGCTGCCGGAGATGTCCCAGCTGCACGTGCTGCGCCACTACGTACGGCTGTCCCAGCAGACGCTGGGCGTCGATGTCAACATCGCCGTCGGCCAGGGCACCTGCACGATGAAGTACAGCCCCAAGGTCAACGACCGCTTCGTCGCCGACACGCGGATCGCCGAACTGCACCCGGCCCAGCCCGAGGACAGCGTGCAGGGCGTGCTGGAGATCTACTGGCGCATGGAGCGCATGCTCGCGGAGATCTCCGGTCTGCACCGGGTCAGCCTCCAGCCCAACTCCGGCTCGGCGGCCATCTACACCAACATCGCGATGATCCGCGCGTACCACGCCTCCCGGGGCGAGGGCGAGCAGCGCGACCAGGTGATCACCACGATGTTCTCGCACCCCTCGAACGCGGCCTGCGCCAAGCTCGCCGGGTACGAGGTGATCACCCTGATGCCGGACGCCGAGGGCCACCCGGACATCGAGGCACTGCGCGCGGCGGTCGGCCCGCGCACCGCGGCGCTGATGATCACCAACCCGGAGGACACCGGGATCTACAACCCGCGGATCGCCGAGTTCGTCGAACTCGTGCACGGCGTGGGCGGGTTGGCCTGCTACGACCAGGCCAACGCGAACGGCATCCTGGGCATCACCCGGGCCGCCGAGGCCGGATTCGACCTGTGCCACTTCAACCTGCACAAGACCTTCTCCACCCCGCACATGTGCGGCGGGCCGGCCGCGGGCGCCAGCGGTGTGGCGGAGAAGCTGGTGCCGTTCCTGCCCGGCCCCACCGTCGAGTTCGACGGCGAGCGCTACTTCCTCGACGCCGACCGGCCGCAGTCGATCGGCAAGGTCCGGCCCTACCTGGGGGTCACCCAGAACGTGGTGCGCGCCTACGCGTGGATCATGGCGCTGGGCGCCGAGGGCCTGCGACAGGTCGCCGAGACGGCGGTGCTGAACAACAACTACCTCCAGCACAAGATCCTGCAGATCCCCGGCGCCTCCGCGCCGTGGGGCAGGCGCCGGCTCGAGCAGGTGCGCTACTCGTGGGAGGAGTTGTACGAGGAGACCGGCGTGCACTCGGAGGACATCGGGGTGCGTGCGGCCGACTTCGGCGTGCACTACTGGACCAGCCACCACCCGTACCTGGTACCCGAGCCGTTCACCCTGGAGCCCACCGAGTCGTACTCCAAGGAGGACCTGGACGAGTACGCCGCGATCCTCGCGCACGTCGCCGAGGAGGCGCGTACCGACCCGGAGTTCGTCAAGGGCGCGCCCTACAACCAGACCGTGCACAAGATCGACCCGACGTGCCTGGACGACCCGGAGCAGTGGGCGCCGACCTGGCGGGCGTACGTCCGTAAGCACGTGTCGTGAGAATCGGCCTGATCGTGAACCCGGTCGCCGGCCTCGGCGGCGCGGCCGGGCTCAAGGGCAGCGACGGCACCGAGGTACAGCGCGAGGCGCTGGCCCGCGGCGCCACCGCCCGGGCGGGCGAGCGTGCGGCGGCGGCGGTGCGCGCGCTGCTCGCCGCCCGCCCGGACGCCACGGTGGTCACCGTGCCGGGCGCGATGGGGGAGGCGGCCGCGCGGGCGGGCGGCGCCGAGCCCGAACTCGCCGCCTTCGCCCCGGGCGAGCCGTCCTCGGCCGGCGACACCCGGGCGGCGGTCCGCGCGCTCGCGGCGGTGGACGTACTGCTGTTCGCGGGCGGCGACGGCACCGCCCGGGACGTGCTCGACGCCGAGCCGGACGTGCCCGTGCTCGGCATCCCGGCCGGGGTCAAGGTCTACTCCGGCTGCTTCGCGGTCGGTCCGGCGGCGGCGGGCCTGGCCGCCGCCGAGTTCGCCGGGAACACCACCGAGGCCGAGGTGGTCGACCTGGACGAACAGGCCTACCGCGAGGGCCGGGTCAGCCCCCGGCTCTACGGCACACTCACCGTGCCGACCGCCCGGGTCCGGCTCTCCGGCCGCAAGACCGGCTCCACCACCGCGGCCCCGGCCACGGTCGAGGGCATCGCCCGCGAGGTGGTCGCCCGGATGCGGCCCGGCGTGCGCTACATCCTGGGCCCCGGCAGCACCACACGCGCGGTGGGCCGGGCCCTGGGCAGCGAGGGCACCCTGCTCGGGGTGGACGTGATCGCCGACGGCGTGCCGATCGGGATCGACGTGAGCGAGCGGGCCCTGCTCGACCTGGTGGACGGGCACGAGGTGGCCGCGGTGGTGTCGGTGATCGGCGGCCAGGGCTTCGTGCTCGGCCGGGGCAACCAGCAGATCAGCCCCCGGGTCCTGGCCCGGGTGGACGAACTGACCGTGCTGGCAACGCGGGAGAAGCTCGCCGCGCTCGGCGGCCGGCCGCTTTTGGCCGACACCGGGGACCCGGCCACCGACGCCCGACTCGGGGGCTATGTCCGGGTGGTCACGGGCTACCGCGAGAGTGTGCCCTATCGAATTGTTCCTGCTAGTGAGGAGAGCGTCGGATGAACGGGATGACTGGATCCCTGCACGGCAAGGTCGCCATCGTCACCGGCGGCGGCTCGGGCATCGGCCGCGCCACCGCGCTGATGTTCGGCGCGGAGGGCGCCGACGTGGTGATCGCCGACATCGACGCCGCGGCCGCGACCCGCGTCGCCGAGGAGATCTCGGCGCAGGGCGGCCGGGCGGTGGCGGTCAAGGCCGACGTGTCGGCCGAGGCGGACTGCGTGGGCGTGGTCGCCGCGGCGGTGGAGACCTTCGGCGGGCTGCACGTGCTGTTCAACAACGCGGGCATCATCCGGCGCGCCGACGCGATCGGCACCTCCGTCGACGAATGGGACCGCGTGATGGCGGTCAACGTGCGCTCGGTGTTCCTGATGTGCAAGCACGCCGTGCCCGCGATGACCGACGGCGGCTCGATCGTCAACACCGGCTCCGGCTGGGGCCTCAAGGGCGGCGGCAACGCGATCTCCTACTGCGCGTCCAAGGCCGCGGTGGTCAACATGACCCGCGCCCTGGCGATCGACCACGCCGCAGCGGGCATCCGGGTCAACTCGGTCAACCCCGGGGACACCGACACCCCGATGCTCCGCGAGGAGGCCCGGCAGCTGTCCGAGGACTGGGCGGCGTTCGAGGCCGACGCGGCCGACCGCCCGATGGGCCGCGCCGGCCGGCCCGACGAGATCGCCCGCGCGGTCCTGTTCCTCGCCTCCGACGCGGCGAGCTACATCACCGGTACCGCCCTGGTCGTGGACGGCGGCGGCCTCGCCTAGTCCGGGCCCCGCCGCTCCCGAGGACGGCGGGCCCCTTCCCCGCACGTGCACGTCCCGCACTCATCCCCCCGGAGGCACATCGTGTCAATCTCCCGCGCCGCGAAGACCGTGGCCGTGCTGGCCGCCGGCGCCGCGCTCGTCGCCACCAGCGGTTGTGGCGGCAGCAGCGGTTCCGGTTCCGGCTCCAAGACCACCATCACCTGGTCGACCTGGGGCAACCCGGAAGAGCTCGCCCGGTTCAAGGCATTCGAGAAGGACTTCGCCAAGCGGCACCCCGACATCAATCTGAAGCTCCAGGCGGTGCCGTCCTACAGCGACTACCACGCCAAGCTGCTCACCCAGCTCTCCTCCAAGACCGCGCCCGACGTCTTCTACATAGGCGACGACTTCGCCGGGAAATTCGTCTCCGCCGGGGTGCTCGCCCCGCTCAACGACAAGATGGCCGCCCCCGACAGCAAGGCCAAGCCCGAGGACTTCTTCGACGGCCTGTACGGCGGCGCCAAGAAGGACGGCCAGATCTACGGCATCCCCAACGATGCCAACCCCGAGGTGCTCTGGTACGACAAGCAGACGCTCAAGGACGCCGGGATCACCGACGACCCGGCCGCGCTGAACGCCCAGGGCAAGTGGACGATGGCCACGTTCCTGGACATGAACCGCAAGTTGAAGGCCGCCGACAAGGCCGGCTCGGTCTTCTACAACTGGTACGGCTCGACCTACAGCATGATCAACGGCTTCGGCGGCAAGGTGTACGACGGCGGCAAGTTCGTCGGCAACACCGACCCCAAGTCGCGTGAGGCATTGAAGACGCTGGCCGACGGCTACCAGGACAAGACGTTCCTGGTCGCCGACCTCCTGCCCGAGGGCAACGGCTCCGACGTGCAGTTCATCAAGCACAAGGTCGGCTTCGCCGCGGGCGGCCGGTGGATGATCGACACGGTCAAGAAGGGCCAGCAGGACAACTACGACATCGTGCCCTTCCCGTCGCAGACCGGCGTGCTGATGCCGCAGACGGTGGGCACGTCCTTCCTCGCGATGAACAAGGACACCAAGAAGGCACAGGCCGCCTGGACGTTCATGTCCGAGTTCGTCTCCAAGGACGGCCAACTGCTGCGCCTGAAGGGCGGCGGCAACGCGGTGCCCTCGGTCAAGGGCGCGGACAGCGTGGTGATGGAGGGCTACCCGGCGCACGCGCAGACCTTCATCGACGCCCGCGACGGCGGCTTCGCCAACTACCCGGAGGAGGCCGGCGTGCCCGCGCTGACCGCCGACATCAACGAGCACCTGTTGAAGTTGTGGACCGGCAAGATCGGCTTCGACCAGGCGATGAACGAACTCGGCTCGCTCGTCTCCGCCAAACTGCACTGACCGGGGGCCGCCGTGACCACGTCCACGCTCAGCCGCACGACCGACACACGGCGCCCGACCACCGAGGCAACCTCCGAGCGCCGCCGGTCCCTTCGGGGCCGGCGGCGCCGGGAACGGTGGTGGGCCGCCCTCTTCCTCGGGCCGCAACTGGCCTTCCTGCTGCTGTTCACCCTGATCCCGCTCGGCTTCGCGGTCGTACTGGCGTTCATGAAGTGGGACGGCCTGGGTGAGAAGTCCTGGGTCGGCTTCGACAACTTCCAGACCCAGCTGTCCGACCCCACCTTCCGCGACGCGGTCCTGAACACGCTGACCCTGGGCCTGATCACGGTGCCCGTGGGCCTGGCCCTGGCGTTGTTGATCGCCATGGCGCTGAACAACGTGCGCGGCAAGACCTTCTACCGGGTGGTCTACTTCCTGCCCGTGGTCACCAGCTCGGTGGCGGTCGCGGTGATCTGGCAGATGCTCCTCGCCAGCGGCGACCTGGGCATGCTCAACAACACCGTGCACGACTGGTTCGGGATCACCCTGCCCGACTGGCTCAACGACCCCGACTGGGTGATGGTCGCGATCGCGGCGGTGACCATCTGGTCCTCGCTCGGGCTGAACGTGGTGATCTTCCTGGCCGGCCTCCAGTCCATCCCGGCACACCTGACCGAGGTGGCCCGGATCGACGGCGCGGGCCCGCTGCGCATCTTCCGACACGTGACGCTGCCGCTGCTGTCGCCGACCATCTTCTTCTCCTTCGTGGTCGCGGTGATCAGCTCCTTCCAGGCGTTCGACCAGATCTACGTGCTCGTCGACCCCGACCACAACGAGGGCGCGCGCACGATCGTGTACCAGGTCTACGACCTGGGCTTCAAGAAGTTCGAGTTCGGCGCCAGCAGCGCCGCCGCCCTGCTCCTGACGCTGATGACGATCGTGGTGACCCTCGTCCAGTTCCGCGCGCAAAAGCGCTTCGTCCACTACGAGTCGTAGGAGAGGAGGGTCGTGATGGTCACGGCCATCCGCCGTCGTATCGGCACCGTCGCATTGCACACCCTGCTCGTCGTGGGCGGGCTGCTGATGGTGTTCCCGTTCATCTGGATGTTGCTCACCGCGTTCAAGGGCGAGGGGCAGATGATCCAGGATCCGCTGTCCTGGATCCCGGATCCCTGGCGGGCGAGCAACTTCCCCGACGCCCTGGACGCGATGCCGTTCGGGCGCGCCTACTGGAACAGCTTCTACATCGCCGCGATCACCGTCGTGGCCACCCTGCTCACCGCCTCGATGGCGGCCTACGCGTTCAGCCGGATCGACTTCCCGTTCTCGCGTTCGCTGTTCGTGGTCTTCCTGCTCACCCAGATGGTGCCCACCCAGGTCACCCTCGTGCCGCTGTACGTGATGTTGTCGCACTTCGGCTGGATCGACACCCACCTGGCGCTGATCCTGCCCGCCATCGCCAACCCGTTCGCGGTGTTCATGATGCGCCAGTTCATCCGCGCGGTGCCGATCGAACTGGAGGAGGCCGCCCGCCTCGACGGCGCGAACCGGTGGACGATCTTCACCCGGATCGTGCTGCCCAACATCAAGCCGGGCATGGCGGCCCTGGGCATCATCGTCTTCCTGGGCAGCTGGAACAGCTTCATCTACCCGCTGATCTTCCTGAACTCGGAGGACAAATTCACCGTTCCGATGTTGCTCGCCTCGTTCAAGGGCCAGCACGGCGGACTGGACTACGGCCTGCTGCTCGCCGCGTCGACGATCTCCGTGGTGCCGATGCTGATCGCCTTCGTGATCGGCCAGCGGAAGATCATCAACAGCATGGCGGCATCCGGCATGGGAGGACGCTGACATGCCCACGCCCCTACTCGACCTGGTGGCGCTGGACCTGCGCGAACGCCCCTTCACCGACCGGGGATCGCGACTGCTCGTGCTCGCCGCGGACGACGGCGACCTGTGGGTGGCCCGGTCCGAGTACGAGACGCGGCTGAGCGACACGATCGTGCTCACCGCGCTGCGGATCCGCGCGGCCGACGGCGCGGCGCTGCCGATCCGGGCCGCGCGCCCGGACCGGATCGCCTTCGCGGGCGGGGTACACCTGGCCTTCGCCGACGCGGACACCCTCGTGCTCACCGGCGCCGGCGCGCGGGCCGAATGGCTCGACGCGGACGGCACCGCGCACGGCGCCGCGATCGACGGCCGGCTGGTACTGGTCGGCAAGGACGCGCCCGACGCCCCGACCGTCCTGGGCGCGGCCCGGGCACGCTGGGCGACCTGGTTCGAGCGCATGCCGGCCGTGCGCGCCGACCTGCGCGAGCGGGCGGCGCTCGCCTGGTGGACGCTCGGGATCAACCTGCTGCCGATCGGGCACGCGGGCGGTCGCGAGGGCCTGGTCCCCTCCCGCTTCGGCTACGTCGGAGTGTGGAACTGGGACGCGTACTTCCACGCCATCGCGCTCCGCCACGGCGATGCGGAACTGGCCCGGGACCAGATCCGGATCCTGCTCGCCCACCAGCGCCCCGACGGGCTGATCCCCGACGTCGTGCACGACGAGGGCGTGCTGGCCGAGACCACCGACCTGCCCCGCTCCGACCGGGCCCGGCTGGCCGAGCACGTCGGCAGCGCCCTGGGGGCGGAGGAGGCCGCCGCCGCGTCGTTTGGCGAGGTGGTGCCGGTGACCAAGCCGCCGCTGACCGCGTGGGCGGTCTGGAAGATCCACCGGGCCGCCCCCGACCTCGACTTCCTGGCCGAGGTCTACGAGCCGCTCGTGCGCTCCCAGCAGTGGTGGCTCACCCACTCCGACCCCGACGGGGACGGCCTGGCCGAATATTTGCACCCGTACTCCAGCGGCCTGGACGACAGCCCCGTCTGGGACTACGGCCCGCGCGCCGAACCGCCGGACCTGAACTCCTACCTGGCGCTCCAGTTCGACGTCCTCGGCGACATCGCCGAGGCGCTCGACAGGGTGGACGAGGCCGCCGGCTGGCGCGAACGCGCGGCCGCGCACACCGAGTTGCTGATCGCCCGCCGCTGGGACGGCGAGCGCTTCGGCACCGTCTCGGCGGGCCGCGCGGTGGCCACCCGCACCCCGCTGGAACTGCTGCCGCTGCTCACCGGCCGACTGCCGCGCGCCATCGCCGACCGACTGGTCGCCGACCTGCGCTCGGCGAGCTTTTGGGGCGAACGCCCGGTGCCCACCGTCGCGTTCGACGACCCGGACTTCGACCCCGACGCGATGTGGCGCGGGCCGGTCTGGCTCAACGTCAACTACCTGCTGATCGAGGGCCTGCGCCGATCCGGATACCCGGACGTGGCAGACGAGTTGACCGAGCGCACGGTGCGGATGGTGGCCGAGGGCGGCGGCCTGTACGAGTACTGGAACCCACTCACCGGCGCCCGAGCCGGCCGCGCCACCACCGGCTTCGGCTGGTCCAGCGCCCTGTTCGTGGACCTGGCCCGCGCCTGAACCCGACGGCTTCCCGCGCGCGCGGGAAGCCGTCGGCGGGCCGGGACCGGTCGCTCAGACGTTGTGGATGCGGAAGCGGGAGATCGTGTAGTCGGTGGGGTCGCTCGTGTCGTGCACCCAGGCGAGCGAAACCTGGAACGTGTCGTCGACCTGGCCGAAGTTGAAGACCAGGTGGCCCTGTTCGTTGCCGTTGAACGCCGAGACGTCCAACCCCGTGGTGGCTCCCGGCGCCACCGTGCTCTCCGTGATCGTCGCCTTGCCGCCGAGGTCGTTGCTGTGCGTGGTGGTGCCCTCGTACAACAACTGCTCGCCGCGATAGTCCAGGGTGCCGTCCGCGTTCGGCCGGACCGCGATCCTGGTCTCCAGCCGCACCTCGCCGCCGCAGAAGCTGTCCCGCCGACTGGTGGTCCACTGCCCGACGGGAGCCTGGAGGTCGTACCGGAAGTAGTCGCCGCCGCTGCCCTCGCACCGGGTGTAACCGTTGCCTCCCTCGTGGTCGTACAGGTTCAGCCGGCCCTCCAGGGCGACGTGTCGGTAGACCACCGGAGTGGTCGGACCGCCGCCCGTGCCACCGCCTCCGCCGCCCGGCTCACAGTCCTCGCACCGCTGCGCCGACACGGAGCCGACGGTGAGTGCGCCGAGGACCAGCGTGGTGCTCGCGGCGAGTGTCGCCGCCCTGCGCGTCCGGCGCCACAGCGTGTTTCGCATCTGTTCGACCCCCTATGCGTTGGTGAAGGTGACGGAGGAACTGCCGTAGTCGCTCGCCCCGGCCTCGTCGCTGAGTACCGAGACCTACGTGGCGGCGGAAGCGCCCGCCGCGAGGGTCGGCAGGATCGCGCTGCCCTCGCCGTCGAGATCCCGGGTCTGATAGTCGGTCCCCTCGAACAACTTGACCCGCAGCACGGCCTGCATCGTGCCGTCGGTCGCCGGGAAGACGTCCATGTAGGTCTCCACCCGCACCTCGCCGCCGCAGAAGCTGTCCCGCCGGCTCACCGTCCACTGTCCGATCGGTGCGGCCGGTTCGTAGGTGAAGGCGTCGGAGCAGAACTTGTCGTCGTTGAACATGCCCTCGGCGTCCTTCATCGCGACGGAGCCGGTCAGCTTGACGTGCCGCGTGGGCACGTTCGAGCCGGTGCCGCCTCCGGTACCTCCGCCGCCGCTGCCGCCGCCGGTGCCGCCCCCATCACCGCCACCGCCCGGCTCGCAGTCCTGGCAACGTTCCGCCGACGCCGTGCCGACCGTGACCGTGCCGGCCGCGAGCACGGTGATCAGTGCCAGCGGCGCCAGTCGACGGCGCAACCGCCTCGTGTCCACCATCGTGTCCCCCCTCCGAGGGCGGACCGTCCCCTCGGCCCGCCCGTTGCGCGGCCCACTCTTCCCCGGCGCGGCACAGAGTGGCCCACTACTCCATTCCGCGGCCTCGGGTACTCCATCGGGCGTGTGCGCGCGGGCCTCCGCTTCGGAATCGGCCCGGGCGAACCCGCGTGGCAGCGGCGTGGGACTGGCATGCTGCCGGGAACGTCGCAGGGGGCACGATGGGGAACGCATCGGGGATCGCGCGGGCGCACGCACGTCCGCCGTTCGTGGGTCGGGACGCGGAACTGGCCGAACTCGACCGGGCACTACGCGCGTCGACCTGTGTCGGCGTCGTGGTCACCGGCGCGGGCGGAATCGGCAGGAGTCGGCTCGTGGAGGAATTCCTGGCCGGCCTGACGGGGGAGAGGGTGCTCGGTGCGCCCGCGAGAGCGGCCCGCGCCGACCGGGCCCGACACGTCGTACGGGTGCGGGCCACTCGTGCGTCGACCTCCGTGGCCCTGTCGGCGCTGACCCCGCTGCTGCCCGGCGGGGCCCGCCCGGAGACGCCCGGTGCCTTCTTCGCGCTGGTACGCGAGCACCTGGCCGCACGCCGGGCGGCCGGCGAACGCCGCACCGTGGTCGCCGTGGACGACGTGCACCTGCTCGACGCGACCTCCTCGGCCCTGCTCGCGCTGTTGCCGGCCGACGCGAGTTGCCGCGCGCGCCGGTCCCCGCGCTGGTCGTCTGGTTCGGATGGGTGCACGGCCGGATCGCGCTGGAACGCGGCCGGGTACGGCAGGCCGCCTCGCTGTTCGCCGAGGCCCGGGCCCAGGCCCACGTACAGCGTCACGGCTTCGCCGAACACCGCGCCTTGGCGGGTCTGGTGCCGGCCCACGCGTACGCCGGCCACGTCGGGCCCGAGGCGGCGCAGCTCGCGGACACCGTCGCCGCCGACCCCGCGCTGTGCGGATGGGACACCCTGCGCGCGCACGCCTGGGCACAGCGCTGCCGGGGACACGCGGACGAGGCCCACGCGCTCCTGCGCGACGCCGCCGGGACCGCCCGCCTTCGCGGTGACTCGACCGGCGCCCGCGTGCTCGAACACGACCTGGTCCGCTGGGGCGACCGGGCCGCCGCGCGTCGCCTGGCCGCGATGACCGACGAGGCCCAGGGCGCCCACGCGGCCGCCCGCACCGCGCACGCCCACGCGGTCGCCGACGCCGACCCCGCCGCGCTGGACGCCGCCTCCGACGCGTGGGCCGCGCTCGGCGCGACACTGCTCGCCGCCGAATGCCTGGCCGAGGCCGCCCGACTGCGGCGCTCCGCGCGCGGGCCGAACCGGGAGGCGGCGGCGCGGCGCGCCCATGCGCGAGCCCTGCTCCTGACGACCCGGTGCGAGGGCGCCGCGACGCCGGGCCTGGTGTCCCTGTCCGCCGCCGGAGCGCTCAGCGCGCGGGAACACCAGATCGCGCTGATGGCCGCCGACGGGCATACGAGCCGGGAGATCGCCCGGCACTGCGGCCTGTCCATCCGAACCGTCGACGACACGCCGGGCCGGGCCTATCGCAAGACGGGCGTCCGGGACCGCCACGGCCTGCGCTCGATCCTGGCGACCACGCTCGACGAACGGGCGGCAGGCTGGGCCGCTTCGGGATTCGGACGCGCGCGCTATCGGGTGCCGAGCACGTCGGCCAGGTCGTAGCGGGTCGGCTCGGCGAGTTGTTCGTACGTGCACTCGGTCGGGTCCTTGTCGGTACGCCACCGGCGAAAGCGGGTGGTGTGCCGGAAGCGGTCGCCCTGGACGTGGTCGTAGGCCACCTCGCAGACCGACTCGGGCCGCAGCGGCACCCAGTCCGAGAGTCGGCCGCCCGACCAGCGGGTGATCGCGCCCGGCAACCGGTCACCCTCGTGTGCCTCGGCCTCGGCCCAGTGCGCCCACGGGTGCCCGGTCGGGTCGCTCATCCGGTACGGCGCCAACTCCTCGACCAGCTCGGCCCGTCGGGCCGCGGTGAACGCCGCGCTCACCCCCACGTGCTGGAGCCGACCCCGGTCGTCGTACAGCCCGAGCAGCAGCGAACCGACCACCGGACCCGACTTGTGCTCGCGGTATCCGGCCACCACGCAGTCCGCGGTGCGCTCGTGCTTGATCTTGACCATCGCCCGCTCGTCGGGCAGGTACGGGCCGGCCGGGTCCTTGGCCACGATCCCGTCCAGCCCGGCACCCTCGAAGCGGTCGAACCAGTCCCGCGCCACGGCCGGGTCGGTGGTGGCCGGCGCGACGTGGATCGGCGGCAGCGCGTCGGCCAGCGCCGCCTCCAGCGCGGCCCGCCGTTCGGTCAGCGGGCGGCCCAGATACGACTCGTCGCCGAGCGCCAGCAGGTCGAACGCCACGAAGGAGGCCGGCGTGGTCGCGGCCAGATGCCGAACGCGCGAGGAGGCCGGGTGGATCCGATCCTGGAGCCGATCGAAGTCGAGCCGTCCGTCCAGCGCGATGACCAGCTCCCCGTCCAGTACGCAGCGCGGCGGGAGCAGCCGCAGCGCCGCCTCGACCACGTCGGGGAAGTAACGATCCAGCGGCTTGGTGTTGCGGCTGCCGATCAGCACCTCGTCGCCGTCCCGGAAGACGATCGCCCGGAACCCGTCCCACTTGGCCTCGTAGTGCAGGCCGGGGGGAATCCGCGCGGCGGCCTTGGCGAGCATCGGCTTGACCGGGGGCATCACGGGAAGGCGCATGCGGCCCAGTGTGCGCGGGGCCCGGAGCGGTCGCCTCCGCAGCTGCCGTGCAGAGACAACAGGGAGCCGAACGGGGCGGCGTCGAATGGGACGAAACTGTATGAATCCGCCTACCCTGAGGCATGAGCGAGGCCGAGGAATTCGAGATCGACGGCAGATCCGTCCGGGTGAGCAGCGTCGACAAGGTCTACTACCCCGAGCGCGGATTCACCAAGGGAGACCTGGTCCGCTACCTGATCGCGGTCGGTGGCGGCATGCTCCGGGGCCTGCGCGACCGGCCCACCACGCTGCAGCGCTTCGTGCACGGCGTCACCGGCGAGTCGTTCTTCCAGAAGCGGGTGCCCAAGAACCTGCCGGAATGGATCCCCACCGCACGGATCACCTTCCCCAGCGGCCGCTTCGCCGACGAGATGGCCCCGGACACCGTGGCCGCGCTGGTCTGGGCGGCCAATCTCGGCACCCTGACCTTCCACCCCTGGCCGGTCCGCCGCACCGACACCGAACACCCCGACGAACTGCGCATCGACCTGGACCCGCAACCCGGCACCGACTTCGCCGACGCGATCCACGCCGCACACGCGATGCGCGAGGTGCTGGACGAGTACGGGTTCACCGCGTGGCCGAAGACCTCCGGCGGTCGCGGCCTGCACCTGTACGTGCCGATCCGCCCCGACTGGGAATTCCCCGAGGTACGGCGCGCGGTGATCGCGCTGGCCCGAGAGCTGGAGGCGCGGATGCCCGATCGGGTGACCACCGCCTGGTGGAAGGAGGAGCGCGGCGAGCGCATCTTCGTCGACTACAACCAGATGGCCCGCGACCGCACGATCGCCGCCGCCTACTCGCCCCGCCCCACCGTCCGCGCGACCGTCTCCGCGCCGCTGACCTGGGACGAGGTGAACGACGCGCACCCCGACGACTTCGACCTGGGCAGCATGCCGCCGCGCTACGCCCGCCTCGGCGACGTGCACGCGGACATGGCGGAGCACGCCTTCGACCTGCGCCCGGCCCTCGAACTGGCCGACCGCCAGGCCCGGGACCACGGCGTCGGCGACCTGCCGTACCCGCCGGACCACCCCAAGATGCCGGGCGAGCCGCCCCGAGTACAGCCCAGCCGGGCGCGCGAACACTGACGCCGCCCGTCCCCCCGACGGCGCAGCACCGCCGGCGGGGGTGTCGGCGGCGAGCCGACACTGAGGGGACCCACCCCCAGGAAGGCCCCTCCCATGTTGCTGTCGCTCCCCATCCGGCTGGTGAGGCGTACCCGGCTGTCGGTTCGCAAGGACGTAGGTCTGCTGGCGCTGCGCGTCGGCACCGGCGGCGTCCTGTTCGCGCACGGCGCGCAGAAGTTGTTCGGCTGGTTCGGCGGTCACGGTCTGAGCGGCACCGGCTCGGCGATGGAAAGCATGGGCTTTCGTCCGGGTCGGCAGAGTGCGTTGGCGGCCGGGCTGGGCGAGGCCGGCGGCGGTGCACTGCTCGCGCTCGGCCTGGCCACCCCGGCGGCCGGGGCGGCGGCGGCCGGCGCGATGGCCGGCGCGGTCTCGGTGCACGCGCCCGCCGGGTTCTTCGCCCAGTCGGGCGGCTTCGAGTATCCGGCCTTCCTGGGCTTCGTCGCGGCCGGGATCGGGCTCGCCGGGCCCGGGCGGTTCTCGATCGACCACGCGACCTGCCACGTGTTGGACCGGCCGTGGGTGGTGGGCCTCGCGTTCACCGGCAGCGCCGCGGCGGCGGCCGCGGTGGTCGGGCGGCGCCAGGTGGCCGCGCGGGAGCGGGGCGACGCGGATTCGGGTTCCGACGCGGGGGAGTAGCGGGTCAATCCCCCGCCGGCCTCGTCCAGGCGAGCAGTCGGTCCACCGGCCAGGTGGTGATCACCCGTTCCGCCGGTACCTCGCACTCCTCGGCCCGGGCGCAACCGTGCGCCTGCCAGTCGAGTTGGCCGGGGGCGTGTGCGTCGGTGTCGATGGAGAAGTACACGCCCGCGGCCAGCGCGCGGTGGATCAGCCGGGTCGGGGGGTCCCGGCGTTCGGGGCGGCAGTTGATCTCCACGGCGGTGTCCGACTCGGCGCAGGCCGCGAACACCGCCTCGGCGTCGAAGGTGGACTCCGGGCGGCCCTTGCCCTGGATGAGCCGGCCCGTACAGTGCCCGAGCACGTTCACCCGGGGATCGCGGACGGCGGTCAGCAGGCGGTGGGTCATCGCCGGGGCGTCCATGCGCAGTTTGGAGTGCACCGAGGCGACGACCACGTCGAGGCGGGCCAGGAGTTCGGGCTCCTGATCCAGCGAGCCGTCGTCGAGGATGTCGCACTCGATGCCGGTGAGCAGGCGGAACGGGGCCAGTTCGGCGGCGAGTTCGGCGACCACGTCGAGCTGGGCGCGCAGCCGGTCGGCGGTCAGCCCCCGGGCCACGGTCAGCCGGGGGGAGTGGTCGGTGAGCACGGTCCACTTGTGGCCCAGGTCCCGGGCGGTACGGGCCATCACGTCGATCGGGCTGCCGCCGTCGGACCAGTCCGAGTGCGTGTGGCAGTCGCCGCGCTGGGCGGCGAGCAGCGCGGCGCCGGCGGTGGGCAGCGGCGACGGGCGGGCCTCCAGGTCGGCGAGGTAGCCCGGGACCCGGCCGGCCTGCGCCTGCTCGATCACGTCCGCCGTCTTGGGGCCGATGCCCTTCAGCTCGCCCAGCGTGTGCCGGGCGAGCCGGGTGCGCAGCTCCGCCGGATCGAGTCCGGCGATCACGGCGGACGCGGTGCGGAAGGCCTTGACCCGGTACGTGGGCGCCTGGTCGCGTTCGAGCAGGAAGGCGATGCGATCCAGCGCGGCGATGGGGTCCGGCGCGGGCGGGGCGGTGTCGTGTGGGGGCATGGGTGGACTGTGGCCGCGTGGGACGGCGGTAAACCGGTGGGTTCCCTCCCCGGCGTACGGTCAGCGGCCGGGTTCCTCGTCCTTGAGGAACTTGCGGATTTCTTCGCGGAGTTCGGGGTTGTCGGTGTGGCCGTGCACCGCTTGGGCGTGCTGGGCGGCGGCCACGACGACCTCGTCCTCGGTGCCGGCGATGGTGAGGCTGCAATTCGATTCGCTGGGGAAGTCCCGGCAGTCGGCGACCTTGCGCATGGCGTCCTCCCGGACGGCTCGTCCCCGAGTTTTCGAGGGCCATGGCCCCGGCCACGGCGGCGCGAGGCCATGGTCCAATTTTAGGACGTTTTGTCAGCTTTTCGGGTCATGATCGCGCCAAGTGCGGAGGCCAGGGCGATCACGATCACCACGGTCGCGTAGATGTCGGCGGTGCGGCTCAGGCCGATCGGGGACACCGCCATGCCGGCGGCCACGGCGGGGAGGCTGAAGGCCAGGTAGTTGACCGTGTACACGGTGGCGAACAACTCGGCCCGGCGGCTCGGTTCGGCCAGTGTGGCGAGGACGCCGAACGCGCCGAGGAAGGCGCTGCCGAAGCCGATGCCCGCGATCACGGTGCCGACGAAGAACAGCGGGACGGAGCCGGTGTGCAGGGCGATCAGGGTGACCCCGAGGCCCAGCGCCAGGGTCGGCGAGCCGCCGGCCATCAGGACGGGCGACCTGCGACCGCCGAGCACGATCGAGGCGGTCGCGGTCGCGATCATCAGGGCGAAGACGACGAGGCCGCCGATCAGGTGGCTGCGCACGCCGAGGACGCCGGCCGCCAGCGACGGGCCGAGGGACAGGTACAGGCCGGCGACGGCCCAGGTGGCGACCAGGGTCGGGACGACGGCCAGGAATCGGCCCCGGGTGCCGGACGGGACGCCGACCCGGGGGCGCAGCGAGGCGAGCGCGCCGGGGTGTGGTCGGGCGGTCTCCGGCATGACCGCGACGGCGGCGATGCCGATCAGGAACAGCACGCCGAGGACGACGAAGACCAGCGCGCGGGGCGCGGGGGCGTATTCCACCAGCAGGCCCGAGCCGAGGGCGCCGGCGCCGAGCCCGATGCCGGGGCCCGCGCTGTTGACCAGGGTGGCCAGGCCCGGACGGCGGCCGGACTGGAGGTCCATCACGCCGGCGCTGATCGCGCCGGTGGCCGCGCCGGTGGCGAGGCCCTGTACCGCGCGGGCGGCCAGCAGCCACGGGACCGCGTCGGCGACCACGAACAGCGCCATCGCGACGGCCTCGGCGGCGAGCGCGGCGATCAGCACCGGGCGGCGGCCGACGTGGTCGGAGAGCGCCCCGACCACCATCAGCGCGATCAGCAGCGCCAGTGCGTAGAGCGCGAAGACCACGGTCAGGGTGGTCGCGGAGAAGTGCCATCGGGATTGGTAGACGACGTAGAGCGGGGACGGGGCCGCCGCCGCGCACATGAAGGCGAACAGGATTCCGGCGAGCGTCCAGAACGCGGCGCGGTGGGATATTCGCCCGGATGTCGGAGCGCTCTGCGGGTGCGACCGGGTCGCGGGAGCGGCGGTTGTCACGAGTTTCCCCTAAAGCAAAAGACTTGGCTTTAGGGTGAGACTAGCCACAGGGCAGCCCTATAGCAAAACTCTTTGCATTAAGATGACCCGTATGAACGCAGCCCCGGACCGGGTACCCGGTCCCAGCCGACCGGGCGGACGCAGCGCCCGGGTGCAGGCCGCGGTGCATCGGGCGGCCACCGAACTGGTCTGCGAACTCGGCGCCGATCGGGTGACCATGCCCGCCGTCGCGGCTCGGGCGGGGGTCAACCCGACCACCGTGTACCGGCGTTGGGGCACGGTGGCCGGGTTGTTGGCGGACGTGGCGCTGGTCCGGCACGACACCGACCGGCCGCCCGAGCCCACCGGCGCGCTGGACGAGGACCTGGCCGGCTACGCGGCGTGGGCGCTGGTCGACTTCTCCCGGCCGGGCGGCATCGCGTTCTTCCGGGCCGAGGTGGCGCCGGACCCCGACGACCGGCGGGCCGGGCTGGCGAGGTGCCTGGACCGGTGCGCCGTGCGGATCGACGCGCTGCTGGCGAAGGCGGCCGAGCGGGGCCGGATGGTCCCCACCCGGCAGCAGGTCATCGATCGCATCATCGCCCCGCTGTACTTCCGGGTGGTCTTCTCGATCCCGGATACGGACGAGGCGTACGCGCGGGCACTGGCGGCCGACCTCCTCGACCACCCGGACTTCCGGCCGGGGGGCGCCGCGACCGGGTGAGACGGGAGTGGGGGGTGGTCGGGCCTCGGCGGGCCGGGGCCTCAGCCGTTGGCGAACTCGTGCACGCCCCACCAGCCGCTCTCGTCGTGGAAGACGCCGACGCCCGCCTCCGTGTGGGACGGGTCGGTCTGGTTGCGGTAGTGGCCGGGGCTGTGCCGCCACATGTCCTGGAACTTCTCGGCGGCCTGCCGGGCGGTCAGGGCCGCGTCGCCCCACATCACGATGTTCTCGGCCACGCCGGTACGCCGGCCGGTGACCAGGGCGTCGGCCTCGCGGCCGGAGTGGGCGAAGCCGTTGCGGCGCATGTGCTCGGCCCAGGTGCGGGCGAAGGCGCTCAGGTCCGCGCTCGCGCGCAGCGGTGGCAGGCCGACCTTCGCGCGTTCCGCGTTGAGCAGTTCCAGCGACATCGCCTCGGCGTCGGTGATCGACTGCGAGGGCGGGCGGTTGCCGCGCACGGTGGGGTTGGCTCCGGGCGGACCGTCGGCGGCGGACGCGGTCGTGGGGCGAGTGCCGGCCGCGGCCCCCGACTTGGCGTCGGTGCCGGGGCGGCTCGTGGTGGTGGACGGGGCGGGCTTGCGGGTCGACGGGGCGGTGCTGCTCGGGCCGGTGCCGCCGGAGGGGGTCGGGTCGCCGGTCGGGGGCGGGGTCGCCGCGGAGGGCGTCGCCGATGCGGTGGTGTCGGCGGCCGCGACGGTGGCGCTCGGGGCGGCCGATCGGCTCGCGCCGTCGTGGTGTCCGGCGGATCCGCAGCCGGCCACGACGAGCGCGGCGAGGGCGGCGGCCACGGTCGTGGTGACGGCTCGGCGGTGGCGGTGCACGGGGCGCTTGCGGTGCGTGGAGTGCTTCGGGTGCATGGGGTGCTGCGAGTGCTTGGGGTGCTGCACGCTGGGTGGCTCCTCGGAGGCTACGGCTCGTCGACCGGCCGGAACGCCGGTGACACCTGGGAGAGCCGGGGCGGGTGCGGGGATAACGGAAATCGGCGCGGGATTTTCCCGGCCGGTCGCCGATCAGGCCGGTGCCGCGAAGAGTTGTGTCCAGAAGGTCGTGCCGCCGGGGCCGACCGTGACGCCGACGCCGAGGTCGGTGAAGCCGCAATCGAGGATGTTCGCCCGGTGCACCGGGCTGCCCAGCCACTCGTCGACGATGTGTGCGGCGTCGGCTCGGCCCCGGTTCAGGTTCTCGCCCCACAGTCGCCACCGGTATCCGGCGGCGGCGATCCGGGCGTCGGCGTGCACTCCGTCGGGGTCGACGTGGTCGTAGAAGCGTCGGGTCGCCATGTCGTCGGAGTGTTTGCGGGCGGCGGTCCGGAGGCGGTCGTCGACTCGCACCGGGGCGCAGCCGTGTTCGGCGCGCGCGGCGTTGACCAGGTCGACGACGGCGCGTTCGAGCCGGGCGCGGGTGTCGACGGGGGCGGTCGAGCGGGTCGTGGGCGGCGGTGTGGCGGCGGTGGGTGGCTCGGTGCTCGGCGACGGGGGTGGGGTCGTGGCCGGCAGCGGTGAGGGCGGCGGCGGGGGCGGCGTCGCGGCGACCGGTGTCGGGCCGACCGCGCCTCGGACCGGCGTGTCGTGGTGGGGTCGGTCGAGGAGGACGACGGCGGCCGGTACGACGAGGACGAGCGCGACGGCGGCGATCGTGGCGGTGTGCCGGAGCCGACGAGCCGGCCGAAGGTCGGCGTGAGCGGCCGCCCCGCCGCCGGGCCCGCTGCCGGCACTCGAAGCGCCGCCCGGGTCCGTGGCGCCGCCCGAGCCCGCCGCGCCAAGAGTGCCGCCCGGGCCCACAACGCCGCCCGCACTCGTGGCCCCCGCCGGGCCCATCGCCCCGGCCGTCGCGGTGGCCGTCCCCGCCCCCGTGCACAGGTGCCACAGCGTGACCGTCGGGGGCAGCAGGGCCAGGCCCGCGAGCAGGCCCTCGACCGGGGCCAGGCCGCGGCGGTGGTCGCCGCAGGCCCGGCACGTGCGGGCGTGGCGGGTGACGCGCTTGCGCCACAGGGGGGTCGGGCTTCCGTTCCAGTCGGCGAGCAGCGCGGACAACGCCGCGCAGCGCGGTGTGACGGCCAGCGCGCGGACCACCACCCGGGCTGCCTCCAGTTGCTCCTTCATCCGCTGTACCCGGACCGCCGCGTGCGTGGCGGGCAGGTCCAAGGCGGCGGCGAGTTCGGCCCGGGTGAGCGTCCCGGCCGCCTCCAGCCACCACAGCGCGAGCAGTTCGCGGGTGTCCGGGTCCAGCCACCCGGTCGCGGTCGCCACGTCGCGACGCTGGCCGGACAGGCCCAGCCGCAGGATCGTCAGGTTCGCGAAGTCGGAGCCGGGGTCGGCGTGTCCGACCACCTCGTCCAGCGGGGCGGTGAAGGCGCGGCGGGCGTGCCGGCGGCGGATCCGGTTGATCGCGATGGCCACCAGCCAGGACCGGAAACGTTCGGGGTCGCGCAGCCCGCCGAGGCCGGTGAGCGCGTCGACCATGGTCTCCTGCACCACGTCGTCGACGTCCGCGTGCCCGTCGAGTGCCCGGCCGACGATGTTGTAGATCAACGGCAGCCAGGCCGCGACCAGTTCGTCCCGGGCGCGCAGGTCACCGCCCCGGGCGGCGACGACCAGGGCGGTGTCGTGCTCGATCTCCACGTAGCCACTTCCGCTTTCTCGACCGGCGTGACGGGCCCGCTCCCGTCCATCCGCCACCAGGGAGATACCGAGGATCGACGCGGATAACGGAAATCGCCGGACGAGTTCCGAGGAAGGTGGCGCGGATCAGTGTGGCTTGGCCGCCAGCAGGTCCTCGACCCGGGCCCGCACCTCGGGGGTGTCCAGGCCGCGGATGGTCACCGTGGTCCGCCGGCGCAGCACGTCGTCCACCGTCATCGCCCACTCGTGGTCGCGGGCGTAGGCGGCCTGGGCCCAGATGTCCGGACCGTCGGGGTGGATGCGCTCGCCGAGCGAGCGGTCGGCGCGCACCATCGCGGCCAGGTCGTAGGCCAGGTTGCCGTAGTGCGAGGCCAGGTGCCGGGCCACCGCCGGGTCGACGCCGTCCTCCGCGGTGGCCTCGCCGAGCAGCCGGTGGGCCACCGCCTCGGGGTTGGCCGAGCCCGGCAGCGCCACCCGGCGCAGCGGGGTGGCCATGTCCTGCTCCAGCGCCACCACGCCGGCCTTGGCCAGCTTGTCCATGACGGTGCGGCCGATGTGCCGGTAGGTGGTCCACTTGCCGCCCGCCACCGACAACATGCCGCCGCGCCCCTCGCTGACCACCGTCTCGCGCTTGGCCTCGCTGGTGGCGCCGGCTCCGCCCGGCAGTACCCGCAGGCCGGCGAAGGCGTAGGTGATGTCCTCGCGGCGCAGCTGGTCCGGGTCGACGGCGTTGCCCGCCTCGTCCAGGATCTGCGCGATGTCGGCCTCGGTCGGCGAGACCTTGCCGGGATCGCCCTCGTACGCCTCGTCGGTGGTGCCGAGCAGCAGGTGCTCCTCCCACGGGATGGCGAAGGAGACCCGGTACTTGTCGATCGGGATGGTCAACGCCGCGCGCCACGGCTGTTGTTGGCGCAGGACGAGGTGAACGCCCTTGGACAGCCGGATGCTCGGCTCGGCGGCCGGGTCCTCCATCCGGCGCAGATGGTCCACCCACGGGCCGGTGGCGTTGAGCACGACGCGCGCGTTCACCCCGAACTCGGCGCCGTCGAGGCGGTCGCGCAGTTCGGCGCCGGTGACCCGGCCGCCGGCGTCCTTGCGCAGGGCGACCACCTCGGCGTGGTTGAGCACCACCGCGCCCGCCTCGACCGCGGCGCGCACCGTGGTCACCGCGACCCGGCTGTCGTTCATCTGGTGGTCGCCGTACACCGCGGCGCGGCGCAGGCCCTCCTTGCGCAGGGCCGGGACGAGTTCGAGCGCGTTGTCGGGGCCGATCACCTTGCCCATGCCGTCGCCGAACGCGGACAGGGCCGAGTAGAGGAAGACGCCGGCGCCGAGTTTGGCCGAGCCGTGCGGGCCGTCCTTGTAGACCGGGACCAGGAAGGACAGCGGGCGGACCAGGTGCGGGGCGACGTCGCGGGCCAGGGTGCGGCGTTCGCGGTGGTTCTCGGCGACCAGCTTGAGATTGCCGGTCTGGAGGTAGCGCAGGCCGCCGTGGACCAGCTTGGAGGACGCGGACGAGGTGGCGCCGGCGAAGTCGCCGGCGTCGACCATGGCCACCCGCAGTCCGGTCTGGGCCGCGGTCCAGGCCACCGCCGTGCCGAGGATGCCGCCGCCGATGACGAGCAGGTCGTGGGTACCGCGCGAGAGTTCGGCCCGGCTGTGGGCGCGTGCGGGGACGGTCGGATCCGTGGCGGTGCTCATCACGCGTCTCATTTCCACTCGGCCGGCTACTACGGTGCGGGTGGGACGAGTCCCGAACCCAACCTAGGTGGTCGGCATTGTCGAACGACGAACGACAGTTTTCCGGCCGCGCGAGGCAGCGTCAAGTACGCCCGGTCGAGACGGGGAGCGAACGGGCGCGCCGAAGCCGGGTCGCGCCGCGAAGGCGGTGCGTGTCGCCGGCTCAGTAGGGGAACGACGCGCCCAGGTCGCGCGAGATGGCGCGGGCCGCGTCGCGGACCGCGGCGACCAGGGTGGGCCGCGGGGCGCCGTCGGCGACGATACGTTCGACGGCGCCGCTGATGCCCACCGCGCCCACCGGGGTGCCGCGCCGGTCGCGGATCGGCGCGGCGATCCCGGCCAGGCCCAGGACCGATTCCTCGACGTCGGCCGCCCAACCGCGTTCGCGCACCGTGACGCTCTCCGCGTCCATCGCCGCCGGGTCGGTGATCGTGCGCGCGGTGAAGGCGACCGCGTCCGTCTCGTCCAACTCCGCGCGCGCGGCCGGATCGAGGGCGAGCAGGACCTTGCCCCACGCGGTGGAGTGCAGCGGCAACATCGCGCCTATCTCCAGCACCTGGCGGCTGTCGTCCGGCCGGAATACGTGGTGGATCACCAGCACGCCGCCCTTGTGCAACACGCCGATCCGCACGCTCTCCCCGGTGCCGCGGGCCAGATCGTCCGCCCAGACCAGGGCCCGGGCGCGCAACTCGTGCACGTCCAGGTAGGAACTGCTCAGCCGCAGCAGCTCGGCGCCGAGCTGGTACTTGCCGCTCTTGGGGTCCTGCTCCACGAACCCCTCCTGGTGGAGCGTGCGCAGGATGCCGTGCGCGGTGCCCTTCGCCAGACCCAGGGTGGTCGCGACCTCGCTCAGGCCGAAGCGCCGTTCGCCGCCGGCGAGCAACCGCAGGATCGCCGCTGCGCGTTCCAGCGACTGGATGGGACCGGGCATACCGACTCCTCCGTCGAAGATCAGGTTGGCAATGTAGAACAGCGGTTGTGAACACGCCGGCCGGGTCCGGGCCCGCCCCGAGCGCCGCGGTACCCGTTGCTCGAGTCGGGGACGAGATGTTCACCGACTCTTGACGGCGGCGCAACCCGCAGAGAACACTGCCGGACAGCGGTCGTCAATGTCGAATATCAGTCGAATACCAGTCGAATATCCGCCGAGGACCGGTCGAGTACCGGTCCCGAACACCAGTCGTAGTCATCCCGCAGACCGAATCGGGACGGCCGACCCGCTGTGACCGGCGCGCTCTCGTGGGTGCGCCGTGTGTCGTCCGGCGCCGTGTCCATTCCGGCGTCGCATCCCGCCTGCCAACCGGTGTCATTCACGAAGGGGCTCAGTGATGACGAACGGCGACATCTTCGTCGGCGAGACCTTGGGTACATCCATCCTGGTGCTCCTCGGCGTCGGCGTGTGCGCCGCGGTGACGCTCAACCGGTCCAAGGCGCAACACGCCGGCTGGTTGGCGATCACCTTCGGCTGGGGCTTCGCGGTTCTGGCCGGCGCCTATGCGAGCGTGTCCCTGTCCGGTGCGCATCTCAATCCCGCGGTCACGCTCGGGATCGCGGTCAAGACGGGAGAGTGGGACAAGGTGCCGCTGTACCTGGCCGGGCAGTTCACCGGGGCGGTGATCGGCGCCGTGCTGGCCTGGGCGACCTATCTCGGCCAGTTCCGGGAGCACGGCGAGCCGGTACTCGGGGTGTTCGCCACCTCGCCGGAGATCCGCCACCCGATCCAGAACGTGATCACCGAGTCGATCGCCACCATGGTGCTGGTCATCGTCATCCTCACCCAGGGCCTGACCAACGGGCTCGCGCTGTCCGGCACCGGCGTACTGATCACCGCGCTCCTGGTGGTCGGCATCGGACTGTCCCTGGGCGGCCCGACCGGCTACGCGATCAACCCGGTCCGCGACCTCGGGCCGCGCCTGGCCCACTCGTTCCTGCCGATCCCCGGCAAGGGCGGCTCGGACTGGTCCTACGCGTGGGTGCCGGTGGTCGGCCCGACGCTGGGCGGGCTCGCGGCCGGCGGCCTGTACCGTCTCGCCTTCTGACCGTCCCCCACCCCACCCGACTCCCACGCTCGGATCCTTCGGAAGAGGAGCCATGTCCGACACGTACATCGCCGCGATCGACCAGGGCACCACGTCCAGCCGCTGCATCATCTTCGGCGCCGACGGCCGGATCGTCGCCGTCGACCAGCGCGAGCACCGGCAGATCTTCCCGCGCCCGGGGTGGGTCGAGCACGACGCCGCCGAGATCTGGAGCGTGGTGCAGGCGGTCGTCGCCGGCGCGCTGGACCGGGCCGGCCTGCGGCGGGACCAGATCCGCGCGCTCGGCATCACCAACCAGCGCGAGACGACCGTGTTGTGGGATCGCCATACCGGGGTCCCGGTACACAACGCCATCGTGTGGCAGGACACCCGCACCGACGCGCTGTGTCGCGAACTGGGCGGCAACGTCGGCCAGGACCGCTTCCGGGTGGAGACCGGCCTCCCGCTGGCGAGCTACTTCGCCGGCCCCAAGATCCGCTGGCTGCTCGACAACGTCGAGGGGCTGCGCGAGCGGGCCGACCGGGGCGACATCCTGTTCGGCACGATGGAGTCGTGGGTGGTGTGGAACCTCACCGGCGGCCCGGACGGCGGGGTGCATGTCACGGACGTCACCAACGCCTCGCGCACGATGTTGATGAACCTGGAGACGCTGGACTGGGACGACCGGATCCTGCGCGCGATGGACGTGCCGCGTTCGGTGCTGGCCGAGATCCGCTCCTCCGCCGAGGTGTACGGCACCGCGAAGGGGGTCCTGGAGGGCGTGCCCGTCGCCTCCGCGCTCGGCGACCAGCAGGCCGCGCTGTTCGGCCAGACCTGCTTCGAACCCGGCGAGGCCAAGAGCACCTACGGCACCGGGAGCTTCCTGCTGATCAACACCGGGCCGCGGATCGTGCAGTCGCACCACGGGCTGCTCAGCACGGTCGGCTACCGACTGGGCAAGGACGCCCCGGTCTACGCGCTCGAGGGCTCGATCGCGGTCACCGGCTCGCTGGTGCAGTGGATGCGCGACCAGATGGGGCTGATCGCCACCGCGGCGGAGATCGAGACGCTGGCGCTGACCGTGGAGGACAACGGCGGGGCCTACTTCGTGCCCGCCTTCTCCGGGTTGTTCGCGCCGTACTGGCGTTCGGACGCGCGCGGGGTGATCGCGGGGCTGACCGCCTACGTGAACAAGGGGCACATCGCCCGGGCCGTCCTGGAGGCCACCGCGTGGCAGACCCGGGAGGTGGTGGACGCGATGGAGCGCGACTCGGGCGTCGAGTTGGCCACGCTCAAGGTGGACGGCGGGATGACCGCCAACAATCTGCTCATGCAGACCATCGCGGACGTGCTCGACGCTCCCGTCGCCCGCCCGTTCGTGGCCGAGACCACCGCGCTCGGCGCCGCGTACGCCGCGGGTCTCGCGGTCGGCTACTGGCCCGACCTCGACTCGCTGCGGGCGAACTGGCACCGCGCGGCGGAGTGGACCTCGCGGATGGACGAGGCCACGCGCGAGCGCGGCTACCGCAACTGGCGCAAGGCGGTGGACCGGACGATGGACTGGGTCGAGGAGCCGGACGCGCGCCCCCGCCCGTCCTGAACATCTCCCCACCGACCGCAAGGCGGTGACCCGGGCCGGTGCGTGGCCGACCCGGGCGGGGCGACCCCGGCGCGTGATCGGCGCCGGGGTCGTCGCACGACCACGCCTCGGTGGGCCGGCAGGGCCGGGCATCGATGCGTCGGCGGGGGTGCGGCGTCAGCGCGTCGGCAGGTGTCGGGCGAAGAACCCGTGCACGTGCCGGCGGACCGTGGGGACCGACCGGGTCGGGGCGATCGCGCCGACCAGCGTGTCGCGGTCGGCCGGCGTCATCCGGCCCGACGCCACCAACTGCGGCGCGATGGCCGCGTAGTCGGTGAACACGGAGTGCGCCGACGACCGCATCCGCCGCCGGGGAATCGGGTGGCCGGAGTGGGCGAGCAGCGCCGACCAGGAACGTTCCAACACGGCGTGCTCCGGGAAGCCGTCGGTGTCGATCAGCAACAGCGGCCGATCGGCCCCGTCGCGGGCGACGGGGTACAACTCGCCCAGCTGTCCGGGCACCCGGGACGGGTGGTCCAGATAGCCCTCCAGGTTGATCGCGGCGGCGATACGGCGGTCCTCGGCCATCGTCTCGGCCGCGGTGGTACCGCCCGCCGAGTGGCCGTACACACCCACCCGGCGCGGATCCAACACCCGGTGCAGATCCGCCGGGAGCGGGCGGCCGGTCGGGTCCGGGTTGCCGCCCGCCGCGAGCACGGCCACCTGCTCCAGGACGAACTTCGTGTCCGCGATCCGCGTGTCGATCATCGTGTCGGCGATCGTGGGATCGTTGCGGGGGTCGAACCGGAACACGGTCCACCGCACCCGGTCCCGACCCGCCAGATCGACCGGGAACTCGACCACCGCGGCGTCCCCCGGGTGGTCCATGGTCACCACCACGTAGCCCCGGCTCGCCAGTTCCTCGGCGAGCCCGGTGCCCATCCCTCGCGGATCGCCGCCGCCGGGGCTGTACAGCAGCACGGGGCGCCGCGTGGCCTGCGCGGGGGCGTCGATGTAGGAGTGGGTACGGGTGGCGGCCCAGTCCACCCCCGCCGACGGCAACTGCGGATGGCTCAGCGGACCGGCCACGGCGAACTCCCGCGCGGCGGCCTCGGGCAGTTGCGACGCGACGGTCCGCCCGGCCACACCGCGCGCCGGGTAGTACAGGGTGATCATCATCTCCCGGACCGCGATCGGCTCCCACGGATCGGTGCGGGAACGATCGACCAGATACAGCGTGGTCGTGCCGACCGGATGCGGGCCGGTCGGCGCGGGCAGTCGCAGCTCGCCGGGCACCGACGGGTCCGCGCCGCCCGACTGGGCCCGCGCGGGCCGGGCCCGGACCACGCTGCCCGCGAAGAGCAGCGCGGCGGCCGGTATCGCCGCCCCGAGGATGCTTCGCCGACCGATCGCGGGACCTGCTTCGTGCACCATGGATCCTCCTCGTGTCGCCCTACCCGGGTCGCCCGGAGTGCCCGGTGACCTGCATAATTGCGGCTTCGGCGGGCTTGTGGCCGAATTCGGGGCAGGACCCGAAGGTTGGCATCCGACAGGGGCCTCACACGAGGTTTGCGGCCGAGGCCGAAAGGATGGCGCCGCACCGACAGGAGGGGTAATGCTCCGGATCCGATTCACCGCCGCGGACTTCGGCCGGATCAGGTTCGCGCCGCGGCCGGCCCCGCTGCTGGAGCTGAACGTGGCCATGATGCGCGTGTTCCGCCCGGACGAGGCGCTCCTGCTCGGCACCTGGCGACAACGCCTGCTCCGGGCCCTGCCTGTGGCGGCCGAACCGTTCGGGGACCTGGTGCCGGGTCCGCCGGCGCCGAACTTCCTCGACGAGTTCGCCGACTCGCTGACCGAGGGCCTGGATACGATCCGCACCACCCGCCCCGAGACGGTGCGGGCCGAGCTGGAACGGGTGTACGCCCCGCACCCGACCCCCGCGCCGGCGTGGATCCGCGATCTGCACCGCGGCGACGAGCACTCCTGGCGGATCCTGCGCCGGGCCCGGCACGCCGCCTACGAGGCGGTGTTGGCGCCGGTGTGGTCCGTGGTCCAGGACCTGCACCGGGCCGAATTCACCCGCCACGCGCTGGGCATGGCCGAGCACGGCCTCGGTCCGACCCTCGCCGACCTCGTTCCGGGCAGCCGACTGCACGAGGACGTCTGGGAGTTCGCCGGTCCCGCCGCCCGGGAGATCCCACTGCGCGGGCGCGGCCTGCTGCTCCAGCCCACCTTCCATTGGAGCGGCCACCCGCTGATCTCCGACCTGCCCCACCGCCCGGTGGCCGTCACCTACCCCGCCGGTCCCGGCCTGCCGCCGACTCCCACCGGCCCGGCCGACACCGCGGAAGCACTCGCGGCGGTGCTCGGCCGAACCCGCACCGACATCCTGTGCGTGCTGGCCGCCGGCCACACCACCGGCGATCTCGCCCGCCGCCTGCGGGTGAGCAACGCCACCGTCTCCGAACACACCGCGGCCCTGCGCGCCGCCGGCCTGATCACCACCACCCGCATCGGTCGCGCGGTCCGCCACGAACGCACGCCGGTCGGAACACTGTTGATCGGCCGGCACGGTCTGCAAACCGTTGACAGTCCCGGGTGACAGCGGTTTGGGTGGGCGGGTTGGTGTCCGTTTCGTGGGCGGCCGGGGGTCGTTCGGGGGAAGGGGATCGGTCATGGCGCGTATTCGTGAGGGATTTCGCGGTGAGGGACCCGGGGCGTTCACTCCGGACGGGTGTGCCGTGGAGATGTACGGGATGTTGCCGGTGCGCGAGGAGCCGGACATGATCGCGCTCGGGGCCCGAGAGGGGGCGCGCAGACTCCTCGAACTCGGATGTGGGGCCGGACGGGTGACCCATGCCATGGTCGAGCGGGGGTGGGAGGTGACGGCGGTGGACGAGTCGCCGGAGATGCTCGATCGGGTGCGCGGGGCGAAGCCCGTGTTGTCCACGATCGAGGATCTGCGGCTCGACGAGCGTTTCGACGTCGTGTTGTTGGGTTCCTATCTCGTACACCAGGCCGAGGCCGAGGTCCGCAAGGCGATGCTCGACACCTGTCGCACCCATGTGGCCGACGACGGGGTGGTGCTCATCCAGCGCGAAGGCCGCGGCTGGCACGACGAGTTGCCCCGCGTCAACGAACACCCCCGGGGCGCCGTGCACATCCTCGCCGCCGATCCGATCGGCGACGGGGTCAACGCGATGCGGATCGAGTACGAGTTCGACGGCATGCGGTGGGCGCACGAGTTCCGCTCCCGGCCGCTCACGGACCCGGAGTTCGAGGCGGCCCTCGCCGAGTCCGACCTGGTGGTGGACGCCTACCTGGACGAACACCGCACCTGGGTACGGGTGTTGCCGGCGTCGTGACCGACCCCGGCCACCCGTCAGCGCAGCAGTGTCGGTGACGCCCCCTTCGTGACGAGCAGGCGCGGGGCGCCCGTTCCGTCGGCCGGGACGGCGTAGATGTCGCGGTCTCGGCCGTACATCACGGTGTTGTCGTCGAGCCAGGCGGCCTGGTCGTCGACGTTCGCGTGTTCGGCCAACGGGGTTTCGCGCATCGTGGCCAGGTCCAGGACGTGCAGTCGCCACGTGGACTTGCCGGAGCGCTTCTTGAAGGCGATGCGGGTGCCGTCGGGGGACAGGGACGGGCATTCGACGCCGTCGCGGATGGTGTGCGCCTCCCAGTTGGCGTAGTCGCCCTCGACCAGGTAGGTGTGGCCCTTCGTGCCGACCGTGGCATAGAAGCGGTTGTCGTCGGCGGCGAAGGTGACGCCCCAGTAGTTGACGTCGGGGGAGTGGTAGGGCTTGCCGTCGACGGTCAACGGGATGGCCTCGATGTTGATCAGGGTGTAGTCGGTGCGGGTGTCCAGGATGCCGGTCCAGGTGGAGAAGCCGGTCTTGTTGTACGACTCGCCGGAGACGAACACCGTCCACGACACCATGTTCCCGCTCGCGGAGACCCGGGCCCGGCTGGGGGTTCCGGCGAGTTCGATGCGGCGTTTGACGTTCGTGCCGGCGTCGACGATCAACGCGTCGGTGCCGGGCAGCGGGCCGCCCCGGGTCTGGAGGCAGACGCCGGTGCCCGCGCCGACGGCGAAACGTTCGCAGCGCAGGCCGCTGTCGACCCGGGCGGCGGCGGGGGTGTCCAGGCCGGTGTCGGCCACGGTGCGGTGTCCGCCGGCGCGGTTCGTGTCGACGAACACCAGCCGCCCGCGTGCGGTGAGGTCGAGCGGGCGGCGTTCGACCGTCGCCTCCTCGTTGCGGTCGGCCGCGAAGGTCGAGTAGCCGACCGCCACGCCGACCAGGACCAACAGCCCCAAGGCCAGGGCGAGCGCGCGCTTCATCCGGTCACCTCCGGGTCGAGCGGGGCCGACGGCAGCAGCCGTCGGGCCAAAAGCAGGCAGCCGGCCAGTCCGGCGCCCATGGCGTAGAGCGCGGGGCCCGCGCCCCACAGGGTCCAGGCCGCGCCGAAGAGCACCGAGGACAACAGCCGGGCACCGGCCTGTCCGGTCTGCAGCAGGGCCAGCCCGCTGGTGCGCAGGTGCACCGGCAGCAGCGGCCCGGCCGCGGCCATCAGCACACCGTCGGTGGCCGCGTAGAACAGGCCCTGAAGGCCCAGTACGAGGAGCAGCACCGCCCACCGCGACGTGCTCCCGGACGCGTGTCCGCCGGTGGGGGCGGCGGCGACCAGGTAGGCGGCGAGCAGCGCGAGGTGGCCGCCGAGGAAGACCCGGAAGCGGCCCACGCGGTCGGCGAGCCGGCCGATCGGCACCGCGAGCAGCAGGAACGCTCCGGCGGTGCCCAGCGGCAGCAGCGGGAACCAGCGCAGCGGGATGTCGAATCCGCGTTGCAGGACGAGGTAGACGAACGTGTCGCCGACGGTGAGCAGGCCCAGCAGCGCGGCTGCCACACACGTGCGACGAAACGGCGCCAGGCGCAGCAGGGCGAACGCGGCCCGGAGCGAGGCCGCGCGCCGGGGCGGCGCCGGTTCGCGATGGTCGCGGACGTACAGCATCAACAGCAGCACGCCGAACGTGGCGACGCAGAAGGAGACCACGAACACCGCGTCGTAGGCGTCGTGGGTGGTCCACAACACGGCGAACGCGGCGAGCGGGCCGAGGAAGGCGCCGACGGTGTCCATGGCGCGATGCACGCCGAAGGCCCGGCCCAGGTGCGGGGTCGGGGTGCTCAACGTGATCAGCGCGTCGCGGGGCGCGGTGCGCAGACCCTTGCCGGTACGGTCCGCCGCCAGCACCAGGCCGAGCCCGGCGATGGAGGAACCGACCAGCGGCAGGCCGAGTTTGCACACGGCGGACAGTCCGTACCCGGTGCCCGCGACCAGTTTGCGGCGCCGGGTGCGGTCGGCGATCTGGCCGCCGAGCAGGCGGACCATGGCGGTGACGCCGAACCAGCCGCCGTCCAGGAGGCCGTATTGCAGCGGGCTCAGTCCCAGGGTCAGGACGAGGTAGGTGGGCAGTACCGCGGTGACCATCTCGGCGGAGATGTCGGTGACCAGGCTGACGGTGCCGAGGGCGAGCACGTTGGCCGGGACGTTGCGGGTGAATCCCCGCGACGTCCCGACCGCCGTGCGCCCACCGGCCTGATCCGCGCGCCGGGTGGCGGCGATGTACACGGGCGATCCTCCGAGGCCGGGCGGATGGGTCAGTGGCAGGTGACCGGACCGAAGGAGTCGAGTTGGGTGCCGTCGTAGCGGACGAGTTGGCCGGAGTAGGTGCTGTCGGTGAGGGTCAGCTTCAGCACGGCGGGCGAACCGGTCACCCGCTTCTCGCTGTTGGGCTGCGGGGATTCGAAGTCGTAGGGATCGGCGCCGCCGGTGCCGACGAGCAGTTCACGCACGCCCGCGGGATCGGCCTTGGCCTTGGGGTTCTGCGGCGCGTAGCGCTCGTACAGGTGGTCGTGCCCGTTGAGGATCAGGTCGGCGTGGGCGTCGTAGAGCACCTGCCACGCGGTCTGGCTGACCTTGTCCGCCTGCGGGCCGGAACTGTACAGCGGCTTGTGCCAGTAGGCGGCCACGCAACCTTGCGTGTTGTTCGCCAGGTCGGCCTTGAGCCACTTGATCTGCGCCGAGGTGGACGACATGGACTGCTCGGAGTCGAGCGCGATGAAGTGCCAGCCGCCGCGGTCCCAGCTGTACCAGGTGGTGCCGTTGGGGGTGGCGCGGTCGCCGAAGTATGCCTTGTACCCGGCTTCCGGGGTGCTGTCGTCGTACTCGTGGTTGCCGGGCGAGGGACGGGTCTTGGCCTTGAACCGGCCCCAGGTGGTGTCGTAGTACTTGCGGTAGTCGGACAGACTGCCGGTGTCGTATTGGTTGTCCCCCAGGGTGATCACCTCGTCCGGGTTGATCGCCTCGACCCGGCGTGCGGTCTGCTGGGCGCCGCACTCCTGGCTCGCGGTGCAGCCCGGGTCGGAGATGTCCCCGGCGGCGACCACGGTGAAGGACGAACTCCCGGCCTGCGGCGTGCCGATCACCGCCGCGCTGGGTGCGGAGAGGTTGCCGGCCGCGTCCTTGGCGCGGATCGTGTAGGAGTAGGAGACGCCCGTGGTCAGGCCGGTGTCGGTGTAGGTGGTGCCTACGCTGGTGCCGACCGCGACGCCGTCGCGCAGGATGTCGTATCCGGTCACGCCGACGTTGTCGGTGGAGGCGGTCCAGGCCAGCGAGACGCCGGTGGGCGTGGTGCCGGTGACCTTGGGCGAGGTGGGTGCGCTCGGCGCGGTGGTGTCGGGGCCGCTCGCGCCGCCGAACACCTCGAACTCCCAGAGGGAGTAGCCGTAGTCGGTGCCGCGGGTGGTCGCGTAAACGCGCACGTGGCGGCCGTGGGTGGCCAGGGAACCGATGTCGTCGGTGCCGCCGTCGCCGGCCGAGGTGGAATACACCTTGGTCCACGACGCGCCGTCGGGCGAGACCTCGACGCGGTACGCCTTGGCGTAGGCGTCCTCCCAGCTCAGCAGCACCCGGGAGATCGGGACGTCGGAGCCGAGGTCGACGCTCAGCCACTGGGCGCCGGATCCCTCCTTGCTCGCCCAACGGGTGTCGGACTTGCCGTCGACGGCCTTGGCCGCGCCGTAGGAGGAGCTTTCCGTCGAGGAGGCGGTGGCGGGTTTGCCGCGCGAGAGCAACACCTCGGCGGCGGAGGCGGTTTCGCCGAACGTGAGCACGGCGGCGAGCAGGGCCAGGACCCCCGCGATCGCGGCGAATCCGCGGGACCGGGAGGGCCTGGGCAGAGCGTGTCGGAAGGCCCGGGACGGCGGCCTTCGGTGGGTGGGGCGCAGGGCTTGGGGCAGGTGCACGTCGTCCTCCGGTGGTGAGGAGCCGATCGTCGTCGAGCCTGAACCGGGCAGGGTGGTGCGCTCGTTCGGGCCGGAACACGACGGGGGTGCGCCGTCGTGGGGTGCCGACGGAGGCTCCGGCCCGACCGTCGGCCCGACGATCCCAAGGTGCCGCGCGCCGCGTCAATACTTGTTAGGAAACTTTACTAACAAGACTTCGGTTGGTCGCGAGCCGGCGACGGATCGTCTGCCCGCGCGCCGGATATCCGCTACGGGGACGGTGGTTGGTGGGGAATGGGTCCCGGGTCGGTGGGGGCGTGGTTGAGGACCAGCAGGCCGAGGACGACGGCCAGGGTGAAGACCGCGACGATCAGGCTCGCCAGGATCAGCCGGCGGCGGCGCTCGCGGCGCTGCCAGTCGCCGTGCGCGGCGCGATACGCGTCGGGGGCCGGGTGCACCCCGCCGGCCAGCGCCTCCAGGGCCTCGCGCAGGAGGTGCTCGGTGTCGGGTGAATCGGCCGTGCGGCCTTCGGCGCCGGGGGAGTTGCTCATCGCCGTACCTCCATCGCGTGCGTGAGCGCGGCCAGCCCACGCGCGGTGTGCGTTTTGACCGAACCGACCGAGATGCCCATGGTCGCCGCGATCTCCTTCTCCTTCAGGCACAACCAATGACGCAGTACCAATGCCTCGCGCTGGCGGGCGGGCAGTGCGCGCAGTGCGCTGATCAGCGCCCGCTGGTCGTCGCGCAGCAGGGCCGAGGTCTCCGCCGAGGCCACCGTGTCGATCCGGTCCTGCACGTGTCGGCGGGCGACCTGGAGGTGGCGTATTCGCATCCGGGTCAGGTTGCAGACCACCGACCGCAGATAGGCCGCGGCGGCGTCGGGGGTGCGCAGTTTCCGGTACTTGCGGTAGATCTCGTAATAGGCCTCGGCCACGATGTTCTCCGGGTCGTCCGCGCCCAGGAGGGTGGCGAGCCGGAGCATCGAGGGATAGTGCAGGTCGAACAGGCGTGCCACCTGGACCTCCCGATCCGACCCGGCCGGATCCGCGGCGGGTGGGGTCGCAGGAGCCGGTTGGGGGGAAAGGGTCGGTCGGATCGAAGGGGTCGGTTGGATCGCGGAGCCCGGTTGTGCCGAGGCGACGGGCGGCGCCGGGGGCGCGGCCTCCCGCGCCGGGATGTGCGCCGGCGGCGCCGCGTCGGAGGTGTCGCGTCGGATCCGTTTCACGAACCGTTCGCCCCCTTCCCCGGAGCCCGCCACAGGGCCGAACCTACCGCCAGGCGCGCGGGCAGCGCCGTGGTGTCCGCGCCGCGCGCCGCGCCGAACCGGTCGTACACCCCGGTCAGGACCAGGGTGACCGCGAGGTTGAGGGCGAGGGCCGCGAGCCCCGCGTACACCTGACCGCCGTGACCGCCCACCTCGACGCGCACCAGCGAGACGAAGCCCTCGCGGACCACCGCGACGGTGCCGGCCAGCATGCCCACCGCCCAGCCGACGAGCAGCGCCCGGTGATGCAGGTGCCGGGTGAACAGGCCGATCACCACCGCCGGGAAGATCTGCAGGATCCATACCCCGCCGAGCAGTTGCAGGTTGATCGCGGCCTGGTCGCGCAGTCCGAAGACGAACGCCACCGCGCCCACCTTCGCGATCAGCGACACCGCCTGGGCCACCCGGGTCTGCCGCTTGGGGGTGGCGGTGGGTTGGAAGTACGCGACGTAGACGTTGCGGGTGAACGAGGTCGCCGCGGCGATCGACATCACCGCCGCCGGCACCAGCGCGCCCACGATGATCGCGCCGAACACCAGCCCGGCCGGGAAGGCCGGCAGCAGCCGGTCCACCAGCAGCGGGACCGCCGCCTCGGCGGCGCCCGGCGGCGCGTCCACCGCCATCGCCAGCGCGGCGATGCCCAACACCCCGAACATCGCGAGCACCGCCGTCCAGGCGGGCAGCACCACGCACACCCGGCGCAGCGTGCGTGGACCGGCGGCGGCGAAACCGGCGGTCAACACGTGCGGGTACAGCAGCAGGGCCAGCGCCGAGCCGAGCGCCAGCGTGGCGAACCCGCCCTGCTGATGCGGACTCAGCACCAACGAGGCATCACCCGCACCCGACCGGGCCAGCCGCCGATCGGCCGCCTCGAACATCGGCCCGGGCCCGCCGAACCGGGCCAGCACGAAGCCCACCGCCACCGCGGCGGAGACGAACACCGCCGGCCCCTTCAACGCCGAGATCACCGTCGGCGCCCGCAACCCGTGCCGGTAGGTGGCGATCGCCAACCCCGCGAACAGCGCCACCATCGCCGCGTCCCCAGCCGCCCCGCGCGCCTGCAACCCGGCCGCCGCGAGCACCGCGCGGATGCCCAGGACCTGCAGGGCCAGGTACGGCATCGTGGCCAGGATCCCGGTCAGCGCGACCACCAGGGCCAGCGCCGGCGAACCGTACCGGCCGCGGACGAAGTCCGCCACCGTCACATAGCCGTGTTGCCGGGCCACCGCCCACAACCGGGGGAGCAGCACGAACGCCAGCGGGCAGACGATCACCGTGTACGGCAGCGCGAAGAACGCGCTCGCCCCGCGCCCGTACACCTGGCCCGGCACCGCCGTGAAGGTGTACGCGGTGAAGATCGTGCCGCCGAGCAGAAACCAGGTCCACACCGGCCCCAGACCACGATCGGCCAGCGCCCAGCGCTCCAGCGACGGCAGGTCGTCGTTGCGGTGCAGCCTCGGCGCGGTCACGGCCAGTAGCGACGCGCCGCCGACGACGATCAGGAAGGCGGCCGTCGTGGCCCCGTCGATCATCCGTCACCGTCCGCCTCGGCACGTGGGCGCCCTTGCCCGCAGGTTGCGCGAGCGTACCGGACCACGGATCGGCGACCGCGCGAATCCGCCGGAAATCGGCTGTCAACCGAATCGCCGGTCCGCGCAACTCTTCCACAGACCGACGATCCGTCGGTCCGCGGCATCGACCACAGGAGGCGACATGACCGGGGAGAACCCCCCGCACGCCGTCGGACGCACCGGCGCGACCCGCCGGATCGCGGCCGGCGCCCTCCTCGCGGCACCGGTCACGGCGCTGCTGTGGGTGCCCTGGTACGCGCGTCGGGGACCGGAGTTGGCCGGTGTCCCCTTCTTCTACTGGTATCAGCTCGCCTGGGTACCCGGCTGCGCGATCGCCATGTTCTGCGCCCACCTGCTGCTCCGCCGCCGCCCCGACCGGGACCACTCCTGACCCGGTCCGGCACGCCGCCGGCTCGTTCGCCCGTCCCTCCCCCGCTCGAACAGGAGTACGCGTGTCCGCCACAGAGACCCGCAGCCCCCGCCCGGACGACTCCGACGACCCCAACGACTCCGGCGACTTCGCGCACAACGCCAAGACCATCCTGATCTGGACCGTCGTCGCCCTGATCGGGGCGGCCGGCTGGGGCGTGGTCGCGCTGGCCCGCGGCGAGGAGATCTCGGCCGTCTGGCTGATCTTCGCCGCGGTCGCCTCGTACGCGATCGCCTACCGCTTCTACTCGCGCTTCATCGTCCGCCGGGTCCTGGAGCCCGACGACACCCGCGCCACCCCGGCGGAGCGCCTCGACGACGGCGTGGACTACCAACCCACCGACCACCGGGTCCTGTTCGGCCACCACTTCGCCGCGATCGCCGGCGCCGGACCGCTGGTGGGCCCGGTGCTCGCCGCGCAGATGGGCTACCTGCCCGGCACCATCTGGATCGTCGTGGGGGTGATCTTCGCCGGTGCCGTGCAGGACATGGTCGTGCTGTTCCTGTCGATGCGTCGAGACGGGAAGAGCCTGGGCCAGATGGCCCGCGACGAGATCGGCCGGGTCGGCGGCGCGGCGGCGCTGATCGCGGTGTTCGTGATCATGATCATCCTGCTCGCGGTGCTGGCCCTGGTCGTGGTCAACGCGCTGGCCGACTCGCCCTGGGGGACCTTCTCGGTCACGCTGACCGTGCCGATCGCGCTGTTCATGGGCGTGTACCTGCGCTACCTGCGCCCGGGGCGGGTCCTGGAGACCAGCGTGATCGGGGTGGCGTTGCTGCTGGCCGCGATCGTCGGCGGTGGGCAGATCGAGGACACCGCGCTCGGCGACGCGTTCACCTGGAGCCCGACCACCCTGGTGTTCTGCCTGATCGGCTACGGCTTCGTCGCCTCGGTGCTGCCGGTGTGGTTGTTGCTCGCCCCGCGCGACTACCTGTCCACGTTCATGAAGGTCGGCACGATCGTGCTGCTCGCGATCGGCGTGCTCGTGGCCGCGCCGAACATGAAGACGGACGCGGTCAGTTCGTTCGCCGGCTCCGGCTCCGGGCCGGTGTTCGCCGGGACGATGTTCCCGTTCCTGTTCATCACCATCGCCTGCGGCGCGCTCTCCGGGTTCCACGCGCTGGTCGCCTCCGGCACCACGCCGAAGCTGATCCGCAAGGAGTCGCAGGTCCGGATGATCGGCTACGGCGCCATGCTGATGGAGTCGTTCGTGGCGGTCATGGCGCTGATCGCCGCGTGTGTGATCGACCCGGGCCTGTACTACGCGATGAACGCCCCGGCCGGCGTGCTCGGCGCCACCGCGGAGAGCGCGTCGCACGCGGTCGCCGGTCTCGGCTTCACGATCACCCCCGACGACCTGCGCGCGGCGGCCCACGCGGTCGAGGAGAAGACCCTGATCGCCCGCTCCGGCGGGGCGCCCACGCTCGCCGTCGGGATGTCGGAGATCTTCGCCGACGTGTTCGGCGGCTCGGGGATGAAGGCGTTCTGGTACCACTTCGCGATCATGTTCGAGGCGCTGTTCATCCTGACCACGGTGGACGCCGGCACCCGGGTCGGCCGATTCATGCTCCAGGACATGCTCGGCAACGTCTGGAAGCCGATCGGCCGGGTCGACTGGAAGCCGGGCATCTGGATCACCAGCGCCGCGGTGGTCGGCCTGTGGGGCTACTTCCTGTACGCCGG
Organism: Embleya sp. NPDC056575; assembly: GCF_042793325.1. Taxonomy (NCBI): domain Bacteria; kingdom Bacillati; phylum Actinomycetota; class Actinomycetes; order Kitasatosporales; family Streptomycetaceae; genus Embleya; species Embleya sp. NPDC056575. Next base: position 172,800 of record NZ_JBHTVA010000004.1, on the reverse strand, counting down.
CGCCACCGACCCGCTCGGCGGGATCAACCAGCTCTTCCCGCTCTTCGGCATCGCGAACCAACTGCTCGCGGCCGTCGCGCTCACCGTCGCCACCACGGTGCTGGTCAAGTCCGGCAAGCTGCGCTGGGCCTGGGTCACCGGCGTCCCGCTGGCCTGGGACGTCGCGGTGACGTACACCGCCGGCGTGGAGAAGATCTTCTCCGACGACCCCCGCATCGGCTTCTTCGCGCAACGCGACCGCTACGCCGACGCGATCGACGCGGGCAAGGTGCTCGGCCCGGCCAAGAACATGGACGACATGCACACCGTGGTGCTGAACTCCACCGTCGACGGCGTGCTGATCGCGATCTTCCTGGTGCTGATCGCACTGGTGATCGCCAACGCGGCCGTGGTGTGCGTGCGGGCGATCCGCGCCGGGGGATCGTTGCCCACCACCGAGACGCCGTGGGTCGAGTCCACCCTGGACCTCGGACCGGGCGGCGCGGCCGGGGATCGGGCACTCGCCGGCGCTGGCGCCGCGTCCGGCGACGCGGTGGGACGCTCGTGACGCGGCGGGCCCGGGATCTTCGGCAGGCGCCCGGGCGGGTGTTCGGGTGGGTGCGGTGGTACCTGCGGGAGATCTCCGGCGACGCGGACTACGAGCGACACTGCCGGCGACACCTGCGGGAGCACCCCCACCGACCGGCGCCGACCCGACGCGAGTACGAGTCCTGGCGGACCCGGCGACGCGAGGAGCGGCCGCAGACACGCTGCTGCTGAGGCATCGGCGGTGGGTGAAAGGGCGGTGTCGACACGCGTCGACACCGCCCTTTCGGAAATTCGGTCCGCTCCGGCCGGAAAAAATTAGTCCGAATCGATGCGCTCCCGTGCTGTTGCACATGTGACCGATATGTAAGCGACATGTGAACGTTCGTCGCGGGCACGTCCGTTCGCCCCCACCGGCGGGTCGTCGGGACCGCGCGTGCGGGCGTGCACGCCGGGTTCGCGGCCGGTCTGATCAAGGGTTCTCACGCGTCGACGACGCAGGTCGGAGGCGGGCGTGCGCGGGGCGTTCGCGCACTACACCAGGTGACCCGAATGGTTCAACCGAGCCGTCGAAAGCGCCCGAGCGGGGGCTGAATTCACCCCTTGCGGCCGATCGACCCGGTACTCCAATGTGTTGATCTGTGTTCGTCCGTGTACTCAACGTATGCAGGTCATGGAGCGCGGAATGAATGAGTTCAACGCCGATGTCCATCGCACACACCCCGCGCCGGAAGACGCGGTGGCCATCGTCGGGTTGGCCTGCCGACTCCCCGGCGCCGACGGCCCCGACGAGTTCTGGGACCTGCTGAGCAGCGGACGCGACACGATCACCGAAGTGCCCCACCATCGCCGGGACGCCAGAGCGGCGAACGACGCGAACCGAACGGCCGGCGGATCCCCTCACCCAGCCGCGAACCGACCGCGAAGAGGCGGATTCCTGGACGCGGTGGACCGGTTCGACGCCGCCTTCTTCGGCATCACCCCGGGCGAGGCCGCGCTGATCGACCCGCAACAGCGCCTGATGCTCGAACTGTGCTGGGAGGCCCTGGAACACGCGGGCATCCCGCCGACCCGGATCCGGGGCAGCGCCACCGGGGTGTTCGCCGGCGCGATCTGGGACGACTACGCCACCCTGCTGCGCCGCGCCGGCGTCGAGCCCGGCCCCCGACACGCCACCGGCCTGCACCGCAGCATGATCGCCAACCGGGTCTCGTACACCCTCGGCCTGCGCGGCCCCAGCATGACGGTGGACGCGGCCCAGTCCTCGTCCCTGGTCGCGGTACACCTGGCCGGCGAGAGCCTGCGCCGGGGCGAGTCGACACTGGCCCTGGTCGGCGGGGTCAACCTGGACCTGGTTCCCGACCACGACGGCGACGCGGCCAAGTTCGGCGGGCTCTCCCCGCGGGGCCGCTGCTTCACCTTCGACGCCCGGGCCGACGGCTACGTGCGCGGCGAGGGCGGTGCGGTGGTGGTGCTCAAGCCGCTGTCCCGGGCGCTGGCCGACGGTGACGTCGTGCACGGGGTGATCCGGGGCAGCGCGACGAACAACGACGGGGGCGGCGACGCGCTGACCGCGCCCGACCCCCGGGCCCAGGCGGAGGTGATCCGGCTGGCCCGGCGGCGGGCCGGGGTCACCGCGTCCGCCGTGCAATACGTCGAACTGCACGGCACGGGCACCCCCGTCGGCGACCCGATCGAGGCCGCCGCACTCGGTGCGGCGCTCGGCGCGGAGCGGGCGAACCGGCCACCGCTGGCCGTCGGTTCGGTGAAGACCAACGTCGGGCACCTGGAGGGCGCGGCCGGCATCGTCGGCCTGGTCAAGACGGTGTTGGCGATCCGACACCGGCGGCTCCCGGCAAGCCTGAACTTCGCCGAGCCCCATCCGCGAATCCCGTTGGGCGAACTGGGCCTGCGGGTGCAGACGGCCGAGGGTGACTGGCCCTGCCCGGACGAAACCCTGATCGCCGGGGTGAGTTCGTTCGGGATGGGTGGGACCAACTGCCATGTGGTGCTCGCGGAGGCGGAGCCCGCGGGCCGGGCGGGGCCGCCGGTCGCGTCGGCGCCCTCGGGCGGGGCGGATCCGGTCGCGGAGTCCGCCACCGGCCCGGTGCCTTCGGACGCGGTCGCCGTGCCGATCTCCGGCGTCGACGCGGACGGGCTTCGGGCCCAGGCCGGGCGGTGGCACGGCCATGTACGCGAACATCCCGACGTGGCCCCGGCCGACCTCGGCTACTCGGCGGCCACCACCCGGACCGCGTTCGCCGCCCGCGCCGTCGTACTCGCTCGCGACCACGCCGAACTCCTCGCCGGGCTCGACGCGTTACGCGGAGCCGGCGCGGATCCACACCTGGTCCGACCCGAGGCTCGACCCGGCCGCACCGCCTTCCTGTTCACCGGACAGGGCAGCCAACGCCCGGCCATGGCCCGCGAGTCGTACAACCGCCACGCCGTCTTCGCGGCGGCCTTCGACGACGCCTGCGCCCACCTGGACCCGCACCTGCCGCGCCCGCTGCGCGAGGTGTTGTTCGCGTCACCCGACAGCCCGGACGCGGCGCTCGTGCACCGCACCGAGTACACCCAACCCGCGCTGTTCGCCGTCGAGGTCGCGCTGTACCGGCTGTTCGAGCACTGGGGGGTGACCCCGGACCTGCTGCTCGGCCACTCGATCGGCGAGCTGTGCGCCGCGCATGTGGCCGGCGTCTGGTCCCTGCCCGACGCGTGTGCGCTGGTCGCGGCCCGGGGCCGGCTGATGCAGGAACTGCCGGACGGCGGGGCGATGGTGTCGCTGCGGGTCGCCGAGGACGACGTGCTCGCCTCGCTCGAACCGGTCCGCGACCGGGTCTCGATCGCGGCCGTCAACGGGCCGCTGGCCACGGTGATCTCGGGCGACCGGGACGCGGTCCTGGACGTCGCGGCCGGCTGGCGGGCACAGGGCCACAAGACCACCCGACTGCGGGTCGCACACGCCTTCCACTCACCGCGCATGGACGCGATGACGGACGCCTTCGCCGAGGTGGCCGCCGGGCTGACCGCTCGGGCACCCACCCTGCCCGTCGTGTCGAACCTGACCGGCCTGCCGCTCACCGCCGAGCAGGCCGGCTCCCCGGACTACTGGGTCCGCCACGTGCGGCACACCGTGCGCTTCCACGACGGGGTGCGCCGGCTGCGGGCGGAGGGCGCGACGGTACTGCTCGAACTGGGCCCGGACGGCAGCCTGTCGGCGGCGGCCCGGACCTGCCTGGTCGACGGCGAGCGGGACACCGTGGCCACGATCCCGACGCTGCGCCGCGACCGCTCCGAGGCGGACGCGCTGACCACGGCGGTGGCCCGCCTGTACGCCAACGGCGTGGACCCGGACTGGGAGCGGGTGTTCGCGGGGCGCGGGGCGCGCCGGGTCGCGTTGCCCACGTACGCCTTCCGGCGCGCACGCCACTGGCCGGGTGCCTCGGCGGAAGCCGCCGACACGGTCGCGCCGGACGAATCGCCCGCAGTGGTCCCGACGTTGGCCGAGCGGTTGGCCGCCCTGTCCGCGGCCGAGCAACATCGGATCCTGCTCGACCTGATCCGGGCACACGCGACCGCCGTCCTGGGCCCCGGCGCGACCACGACCGTCGAACCCGATCGCACCTATCGCGAATCGGGCCTGGACTCGCTCGGCACCGTCGAACTGATCACCCGGCTGGCCCGGGACACCGGCCTCGACCTGCCCCCGACCACGGTCTTCGACCACCCCACACCCACCGCGCTCGCCCACCACCTGCGTACCCGGACGCTCGACCTGCCCGCGCCGACCGGCCCCCGACCGACGTCCGGGCCGGCCCGCGCCGACGAACCGATCGCCATCGTGGCGATGGGCTGCCGGTTACCCGGCGCGGTCCGCACCCCCGAGGACCTGTGGCGGCTGGTCGCGGACGGCACAGACGCGATCACCGCCTTCCCCACCGACCGCGGCTGGGACCTGGATCGGCTCCACCACGACGACCCGGACCGGCCCGGCACCAGCTATGTGCGATCCGGCGGATTCCTGGACGGCGCGGGCGACTTCGACGCGGAGTTCTTCGGGATCGGCCCGCGCGAGGCGCTGGCCATGGACCCGCAGCAACGGCTGCTCCTGGAGACCTCCTGGGAGGCGATCGAACGCGCCGGACTCGACCCGAGCACGCTGCGCGGCGAGCGGGTGGGGGTGTTCGTCGGCGCCACCGCGCAGGAGTACGGCCCGCGCATGCACGAATCCACCGACGCCCTCGCCGGTTTCCTGCTGACCGGCACCACGCCCAGCGTCGCGTCCGGGCGGATCGCGTACACGCTCGGCCTGTCGGGCCCGGCGCTCACCGTCGACACCGCCTGCTCGTCCTCGCTGGTCGCGGTGCACCTGGCCGCCCGTTCGCTGGCGAGCGGGGAATGTGCGCTGGCCCTGGCGGGCGGCGCCACCGTGATGGCCGGCCCCGGCATGTTCGTCGAGTTCGCCCGGCAGCGCGGCCTGGCCCCCGACGGTCGTTGCAAGCCGTTCTCGGCGGACGCCGACGGCACCGCCTGGGCCGAGGGCGTCGGCGTGCTCCTGCTGGAACGCCTGTCCGACGCACGCCGCAACGGCCATCCCGTACTCGCCGTGCTGCGCGGCTCCGCGATCAACCAGGACGGGGCCAGCAACGGGCTCAGCGCGCCCAACGGGACCGCCCAGCAACGCGTCATCCGGGACGCGCTGGCCGCCGCCGGACTCGGTCCGCACGACGTCGACCTGGTCGAGGCACACGGCACCGGGACACCGCTGGGCGACCCGATCGAGGCACAGGCGCTGCTGGCCACGTACGGGCGCGATCGGGCCGCCGATCGGCCGCTGCTGCTCGGCTCGGTGAAGTCCAACATCGGCCACACCCAGGCCGCGGCGGGTGTGGCCGGGCTGATCAAGACCGTGCTGGCCCTGCGACACGGCGCGGTACCGGGGACGCTGCACCTGCGCGAACCATCGCCCCATGTGCGATGGGCGGACGGGGCGATCACGCTGCCGACGACGACCACGGACTGGCCCGCGCACGACCGACCGCGCCGCGCGGCGGTGTCGTCGTTCGGGATCAGCGGGACGAACGCGCACGTGATCGTGGAGGAGGCGGGCGGGGGTGCGGAGGCACCGGGGCCCGCCCCTGCCGGCGGTCCTGCGTCCGACGGTGTCGCCGACCCCGTGCCGCTGGTGGTTTCCGCGCGGAGCGAGGCCGCGTTGCGGGGGCAGGCCGAGCAGCTTGCGGGACTGCTGCGGGGGGCGGACGCCCCGGCCCTGGCCGATGTCGGATATTCGCTGCTGCGCGGCCGGACCGGGTTCGAGTACACCGCCGTGGTGCCGGCGCGCACCCACGCCGAGGCGCTGCACGGGTTGACCGCGCTCGCCGCCGATCGCCCCGCCGACCGGCTGATCCGGGGCGGCGCCGCGGCGGCCCGGGGCGGGACCGTGTTCGTCTTCCCCGGGCAGGGCACCCAGTGGTCCGGGATGGCGCTGGAACTCCTGGACACCAGCGAGCCGTTCGCCGCCTCCATGCGGGCCTGCGCCGACGCGCTCGACCCGTACGCCGTCGACTGGTCGCTGCTCGACGTGCTCCGCGAACCCGGGACGCCCGGGTTGACGCGCGTCGACGTCGTGCAACCGGCGCTGTTCGCGGTGATGGTCTCGCTGGCCGCGCTGTGGCACTCGATCGGGATCGAACCGCAGGCCGTGGTCGGCCACTCGCAGGGCGAGATCGCCGCCGCGTACGTCGCGGGCGCACTGTCCCTGGCCGACGCCGCCAAGGTGGTCGCCCTGCGCAGCCGGGCGCTGGTCGCGGCGGCGGGCAGCGGCGGGATGGCCTCGGTGTCGCTGCCCGCCGAACGTGTCGCCGCGCTGCTCGAACCCTGGGCCGGCAGGCTCGGGGTGGCCGCCGTCAACGGGCCGAGCGCCACCGTGGTCAGCGGCGACACCGAGGCACTGGACACGTTCCTGGACCGATGCGCGGCGGACGACCTGCGGGCCCGGCGCATTCCCGTCGACTACGCGTCGCACTCCGCGCACATGGAGCGGATCCGCGATCGGCTCCTGACCGACCTGGCCGACGTGACGCCGCGAGCCGCGTCGACAGCCTTCTACTCCACCCTGACCGGCGGTCGCATGGCCGACACAAGCGGCCTCGACGCCGACTACTGGTACCGCAACCTGCGCCGAACGGTGCGGTACGAGACGGCCGTTCGGGCGCTGAGCGAGGACGGTCACCGGCTGTTCGTCGAGGTCGGCCCGCACCCCGTGCTCACGCTCGGTACCCAGGAAACGTTGGACGCGTGCGGCAGCGGCGGCACCACGATCGGCACGCTGAGCCGCGACCACGGCGACCGGGCCCGCTTTCTCGTCGCGGTGGCGGAGGCCGTCGCGCACGGCGCCCGGCCCGACGCGGAAGCGCTGTTCGACCCGGCCGGAACCGGGACGCGGGCGGTTGCCCTGCCCACCTACGCGTTCCGGCACCGCCGCTACTGGCTGAACCCGCGTGAGGCGGCTCCCGAGGGTACGGCCGCCCTCGGTCTGACGCCGATCGCCCATCCGCTGCTGGGCGCACTCGGTGTCGAGCCGGATGGCACGGTGATCGCGACCGGTCGGATTTCGCTGCGGGAGCTGCCGTGGCTGGCGGACCACGCGGTCGCGGACACCGTGGTGTTGCCGGGGACCGCGTTCCTCGAACTGGCCCTGTGGGTTGGGGAGTACGTGGGGATTCCGCAGGTCGGGGAACTGACCCTGGAGAGCCCGCTGCTCCTGCCCGAGAGCGGCGACGTGCACCTGCGGGTTGCCGCGGCCCCGGTGGACGAGGAGGGGCGACGGGCGGTCACCATCCACTCCCGGCGTGCGGGTGGTGGCGGTGCCGACGCGGAGCGGGAGACGTGGGTTCGGCATGCGGGTGGGCTGCTCGTTGATTCGGTGCGGGAGGTCGGCGGCGGCGGGCTCACCGAGTGGCCGCCGCCCGGTGCCGATGTGCTCGACGTCGCCGATGCCTACCCCGCGTTGGCCGGGCTCGGTTACGGCTACGGGCCGGCCTTTCGGGGACTGCGTGCGGCTTGGCGCGGGGCCGGCGGCGAACTGTTCGCCGAGGTGCGGCTGCCGGATGAACTGCGGGAAGCGGAGCCGGGGGTCGCGGGGACGGAATTCGGGATCCACCCGGCGCTCCTGGACGCGGCACTGCATCCGTTGCTTTCGTTGCCTTCGTTGTCGCCTTCGTTGTTTTCGACGCAGGACGGGCCGGCGGGTACGCCGCCGCGTATTCCGTTCTCGCTGGCGGACGTGCGGCTGTACGCCACCGGGGCCGACATGCTGCGGGTACGGCTGCGTCGGGCGGATGACGGGGCCACGGCGCTCACGGTTGCCGACGGCGTCGGTGCGCCGGTGCTGTCCATCGGTGCGCTCACCCTGCGCGAACTGCCCGCGGACGGGCGGATCGCGGCGGAACCCCGGCCGGACGAGGCGATGTTCGACCTGCGCTGGATCACCGGGCCGACCCCGGCGGAGCCGACGGGTCTCCGGCACGCGTTCATCGGGGACGACCTCGGCTTGGGCGGCGGCGAGGTGTATCCGAGCCTCGCGGATCTCGATGCGCGACTGCTCACGACGGGGGAACCCACGCCCGACGTGGTGTTCGCCGCCGTGCCGGTGGGGGCGGACGACGACGTCCCGGGCGCCGCGCACGACAGCGCGCGCTGGGCGTTGGACCTGGTCGGGCGTTGGCTTGCCGGCGAGCGGTCGAGTGCGGCGCGGCTGGTCGTGGTCACCCGTGGTGCGGTCGCCGCCCGGGCCGGTGACGCGCTGTCCGGGCTGCCCGCAGCCCCCGTATGGGGGATGTTGCGGACCGCGCAGTCCGAACATCCCGATCGTTTCGTGCTGATCGACCTGGACGATGCGGTGCGCTCCGGTTCCGCGCTGCTCGGCGCGGCCGTTGCGGGTGAACCGCAACTCGCCTTGCGTGACGGGATGGTTCATCTACCCCGCATGGTGGCGGTGGACTCGGCGGATGCGGCGATCGCCCGACGCCGACCCGATCCGAACGGGACCGCGCTGATCACCGGTGGCACCGGCACCCTGGGTGCGCTGATCGCCCGCCGGCTGGTCGCCGAACACGGCATCCGGCACCTGCTCCTGCTCGGACGGGCGGGTCGGGAGGCTGCGGGGGCCGAGGAGTTGATCGCCGAACTCGGCGCGCTCGGCGCCCGGGTGATCGTGGCCGCGTGCGACGTCGCCGACCGGGCCGCGCTGCGCCGGGTGATCGAGGACATCCCCGCCGAGCACCCGCCGACGATCGTCGTACACGCCGCCGGTGTGCTCGACGACGCCACGTTGTTGTCGTTGACCCCGGATCGGCTCGACGCGGTGCTGCGCCCCAAGGTGGACGCGGCCTGGCATCTGCACGAGTTGACCCGAGCGGCGAACCCGGCGGCATTCGTGCTGTTTTCGTCCATCACCGCGATCACGGGCAATGCCGGCCAGGGCGCGTACACGGCGGCCAACACCTTCCTGGACGCTCTCGCCGAACACCGCCGCGCCGCCGGGCTGCCCGCCAACGCGCTGGCCTGGGGACTGTGGGCCGAGGGCAGCGGGATGACCCGCCACCTCGACCACACCGACCGGGCCCGGATGTCCCGGGGCGGAATCGCGACGCTGCCCACCGAGACCGGACTCGCCCTGTTCGACGCCGCGTTGCACCGGGACCGCCCTTATACGATCCCGGCCCGCCTGGACCGCGGCGCACTGCGGGCCCTGGCCGCGAGCGGTGTGCTGCCCGCCGTACTGCGCGGCCTCGTGCGTGTCCCGCCGCCGCGTGCCGCCGCCTCCGGCGACCGGGCGGACGCCTCGTCGTGGCCCCGGCGAATCCGGGAACTCCCGGGGGAACAGCGGGAACGGGCGATCACCGACCTGGTGCGCGGGCAACTCGCCGCCGTCCTCGGTCACGACGCACCCGAACGCCTCGACCTCGACCGCGCCTTTCGCGAACTGGGCGTCGACTCGCTGACCGCACTCGAACTGCGCAACCGAATCAATGCGTTCACCGGCCTGCGGCTGCCCGCGACCGTGGTCTTCGACCACCCCAGTGGTACGGCCCTGGTCGCTCGGATGACGCGAGAGCTGATCGGTGCGGCGCCGAGCGAGCGGACCACGCCCGCCGCCGCACCGACCGTGACGGTCGACGAGCCGATCGCCGTCGTCGGCATCGGCTGCCGCTATCCGGGCGGTGTGGCCGGTCCCGAGGACCTGTGGCGACTGGTCGCGGCCGGCACGGACGCGGTCGGCGACTTCCCCGGGGATCGTGGCTGGGACCTGGCGAACCTGTACGACCCCGACCCGGACAAGGTCGGCAAGGTCTACACCCGACAGGGCGGATTCCTCTACGAGTCGGGGGACTTCGACGCCGAGTTCTTCGGCATCTCGCCGCGCGAGGCGGCGGCGATGGATCCGCAGCAGCGGCTGCTCCTGGAGACCGCGTGGGAGGCGTTCGAGCACGCGGGCCTGGATCCCAGGACGCTGCGGGGGAGCAATACGGGTGTGTTCGCCGGGGTGATGTACAACGACTACGCCTCGCGGCTGCACCACGCCCCCGACGGCTTCGAGGGCATGCTGCTGGCCGGCAACGTGGGCAGCGTCGTGACCGGCAGGGTGTCCTACGCGCTGGGCCTGGAGGGGCCGGCGGTCAGCGTGGACACGGCGTGCTCGTCGTCGCTGGTGGCGCTGCACCTGGCGGCCAACGCGCTGCGGTCGGGGGAGTGCGATCTCGCGCTCGCCGGCGGGGTGACGGTGATGTCCACCCCGAACGTCTTCGTCGAGTTCTCCCGACAGCGCGGCCTGTCGGCGGACGGCCGGTGCCGGTCGTTCGCGGCGGGCGCGGACGGTACGGGGTGGGGCGAGGGTGTCGGGCTGCTGGTGGTGGAACGACTGTCCGACGCGCGGCGCAACGGCCATCCCGTGCTGGCGCTGCTGCGTGGCTCGGCGGTCAACCAGGACGGCGCGTCGAACGGGCTGACCGCGCCGAACGGCCCGTCCCAGGAGCGGGTGATTCGGGCGGCGTTGGCCGGTGCGGGGTTGTCTGCGGCGGATGTGGATGCGGTGGAGGCGCACGGGACCGGGACGACGTTGGGTGATCCGATCGAGGCGCAGGCGTTGTTGGCCACGTACGGGCAGGATCGGCCGGCGGATCGGCCGTTGTGGCTGGGCTCGATCAAGTCGAACATCGGGCACACGCAGGCCGCGGCCGGGGCGGCCGGCCTGATCAAGATGATCATGGCGATGCGGCACGGCGTACTGCCCGAGACGTTGCACGTCGACGCGCCGTCGCCGCACGTGGACTGGGCGACGGGGCACGTCGAGCTGCTGGCCGAGCGTCGACCGTGGCCCGAGGTCGGCCGGGCGCGCCGGGCCGCCGTGTCGTCGTTCGGGATCAGCGGGACGAATGCGCACGTGATCGTCGAACAGGCGCCGGCGGCCGAGCCGGCGGTGTCCCGGGACGAGCCGGTGGGTGTGGCGGGCCTGGTGCCGTGGGTGTTGTCGGCCAGGACCGCCGACGGTCTGCGGGCGCAGGCGGCGCGGTTGCGGGAGTGGTCGGCGCGTCATCCGGAGGCGGATCCGGTCGACGTGGGGTGGTCGTTGGCGCGGGAGCGGTCGGTCTTCGATCGGCGGGCGGTGGTCAGTGGTCGCGACGTAGATGAACTCGCGCTTGGTTTGGGTGAGTTGGCTGCCGGCGGTGGCATCGGTGATGGGCGGCCGATGTTCTCGGGGCCGGGTCCGGTGTTCGTGTTTCCGGGTCAGGGGTCGCAGTGGGTGGGGATGGCGGCCGGGTTGTTGGAGTGTTCGCCGGTGTTTGCGGGTGTGGTGGCGGAGTGTGCGGCGGTGATGGATCCGTTGGTGGCGGATTGGTCGTTGCTGGATGTGTTGCGTGGTGCGGGTGGCGAGGGGTTGGCCGAGCGGGTTGATGTGGTTCAGCCGGTGTTGTTTGCGGTGATGGTGGGGCTTGCGCGGTGGTGGGAGTCGTGTGGGGTTCGGCCGGGTGCGGTGATCGGGCATTCGCAGGGGGAGATCGCGGCTGCGCATGTGGCGGGTTATCTGTCGTTGGCGGATGCGGTGCGGGTGGTTGTGCTGCGGAGTCGGGCCCTGTTGGGTGTTGCGTCTTCCGGTGGCGGGATGGTGTCGGTGGGTGTGTCCGCCGATCGGGCCCGGGAGTTGGTTGTCGGGGTTGACGGGTTGTCGTTGGCGGCGGTGAACGGGCCGTCGAGTGTGGTGCTTTCGGGTGATGTCGAGGCGCTGGCGGTGGTGGTCGCCGGGTGTGAGCGGGATGGTGTGCGGGCTCGGTGGATCCCGGTGGATTACGCGTCGCATTCGGCGCGGATGGAGGCCGTGCGGGACGAGGTGGAGCGGTTGTCGGCGGGTGTGACGCCGCGGGCGGGCCGTGTGCCGATGTACTCGACCGTGACCGGTGCGCCGATCGCGGATCCCGCCGAGTTGGGCGGGTCGTACTGGTTCGAGAATCTGCGTCGCACGGTCGAGTTGGAGCGGGCGGTCGGTGCGGCGGTCGCGGATGGGCATGGTGCGTTTGTGGAGTGCAGTCCGCATCCGGGGCTGGTGGTGCCGATGGGGGACACCCTGGAGGCGGCCGGGGTGGACGGCGTCGTTCTGGAGACGCTGCGGCGGGGTGAGGGCGGTCCCGATCGGCTGGTCGCCGCGCTCTCGGCGGCGTTCGTGGCGGGTGTCGCGGTGGACTGGGCCGGGATGTTGCCGGGGCGCCACGTCGAACTGCCGAGCTACGCGTTCCAGCGGCGGCGCTACTGGTTGACGGGTGGCGAACACGCGGGCGATCCGATCGGGTTGGGGCTGGTCGCGGCCGATCATCCGCTGCTGGGGGCCGCGGTCGGTTCGGTTCGGGACGGGGAACTCCTGTACACCGGGCGGTTGTCCGCCGCGACGCACGGATGGCTCGCGGACCACGCGGTGTTCGGCTCGGTGGTGGTGCCGGGGACGGCGTTCGTCGAGCTGGCGTCGTGGGTCGGTGTCGAGGCCGGTTGCCCGGTCGTGGACGAACTCACGCTGCATGCGCCGCTGGTGCTGCCGGACGGGGTCGGCATCCGGCTTCGAGTGGCGGTGGGCACGGCGGATTCGGCCGGGCGTCGGGCGGTGGAGTTCCATTCGCGACCCGAGGATGCCGCCGCCGAGCAGTCGTGGACTCGGCATGTGACCGGCACGCTGGGCGCCGCGAGCGTGCTCGGATCCGCGTCGGCCGGAGCGGAGGCGTGGGCGGTCTGGCCGCCGGCGGACGCCGAGGTGGTCGACCCGGAGACCGTGTACGAGCGGTTTGCGGAGCACGGATACGAATACGGGCCGATCTTCCGGGGGTTGCGGGCCGCGTGGCGGCGGGGTGACGACTTCTTCGCGGAGGTCGCCCTGCCGGAGGCGGCCGGTCGGGACGCGCACGGCTACGACCTGCATCCGGCGGTGCTGGACGCCGCGCTGCATGTGGCCGCGGCCGCGGCGGTGGCGGAGTCGGGGACGACGCTGTTGCCGTTCGCCTGGACCGGGGTCACGCTGCATGGGCCGGGGGCGTCGGTGCTCCGGGTGGTGTTGCGGCGCACCGGGCGGGAGACGCTGGCGGTCGAGGTGGCCGACGAGCGGGGTGTTCCGGTGGCGTCGGTCGCGTCGCTGACGCTGCGGCCGGTGGCTGCCGAGCAGTTGGTGGCGGCCGAGGACGTGAGCCGCGAGTGGCTGTACCGGATGGTCTGGGAGATCGCGGACGCGCCGGTGGCGGAGCGCGCCGACGGCGAACTCCCCGCTTCGATCGCGGAGTCCGACCCACAGGCGGAGCTTGTGGCGGGCGGGATTCGAGTGGTGACCCTCGCGGGCGCCGAACAGGCCTCCGAGGTGGGGCTGTTCGATTGCCCGCCCGTGGTCGGCGAAGCAGCCGAGGCGGTGGCCGGTGCGGTGCATGCGGTGCTGGCCGCGGTTCGGGCGTGGGTGGCGGACGAGCGGTTCGCCGAGGCGCGGCTGGTGGTCCGTACCCGTGGCGCGGTTGCCACGGACGCGCGGGAACGGGTGGGTTCTCCGGCGCATGCGGCGATCTGGGGTCTCGTGCGGGTCGCGCAGAACGAGCATCCGGGGCGCTTCGTCCTGGTCGATCGGGATGATGCCGATTCGGGTTCGGCACTGGGTGCGGCGGTGGCGTGCGGGCTGCCGCAGGTGGCGATTCGCGAAAATGTGGTGCTGGCGCCGCGCCTGGTGCGGGCGGTGGACGACACGGCGCTGGTACCGCCGGCGCCGGGGTCGGATCAGGCGTGGCGGATCGAGTCCGGGACGGCAGGGACGCCGGACGATCTGGTGGTGGCGGCGCATCCGGCCGCCTCGGCGCCGTTGGCGGCCGGGCAGGTGCGGGTGGCGGTGCGGGCGGCCGGGGTGAACTTCCGCGATGTGCTGATCACGCTCGGCATGTACCCGGGGCGGGCGGTGGTCGGCGCCGAGGCGGCCGGGGTGGTCGTGGAGGTCGGTCCGGGCGTGTCGGATCCGGCCGTCGGCGACCGGGTGATGGGCTTGTTCGAGGGGGCGTTCGGGCCGCTTGCGGTGGCCGATCGGCGGTTGTTGGCCCGGGTACCGGCGGGTTGGTCGTTCGCTCAGGCGGCGTCGGTGCCGGTGGTCTTCCTCACCGCGCTCTACGGGCTGCACGACCTGGCCGGGCTGCGGTCGGGTGAATCGGTGCTGGTGCACGCGGCCACGGGTGGGGTCGGCATGGCCGCCACCCAGCTGGCCCGGCATCGGGGCGCCGAGGTGTACGCGACCGCGAGTGCGCCGAAGTGGGCCACGGTGCGCGGGCTGGGTGTTCCGGACGAGCGGATAGCCTCGTCCCGGGACCTGTCCTTCGAGCAGCGCTTCGCGCGGGCCACGGACGGGCGCGGGATCGACGTGGTGTTGAACTCGCTGGCGGGCGAGTTCACCGACGCGTCGTTGCGACTCCTGGCCGAGGGCGGCCGGTTCGTGGAGATGGGCAAGACGGACATCCGGACCGAGGGGCTGCCGGCCGGGGCGCGCTATCGGGCCTTCGACCTGATCGAGGCCGGTCCGGATCGTATCGCCGAAATGTTCGCCGAACTGGTCGACCTCTTCGAGCGCGGTGTCCTGCAACCGCTGCCGATTCGGGCCTGGGACATCCGCCGGGCCCGCGAGGCGCTGCGCTTCCTGGGCCAGGCCCGGCATGTGGGCAAGGTGGTGCTGACCGTGCCGCAGCCGCTCGCGGCCGACGGTACGGTCCTGATCACCGGCGGCACCGGCACCCTGGGTCGCGGTCTGGCCCGACACCTGGTCACACGGTGGGGTGTGCGCCGGCTGGTGCTGACCGGACGGGCCGGGCCCGCCGCTCCCGGTGCCGCCGAACTGGTGGCGGAATTGGCCGAGTCGGGTGCCGAGACCACGATCGTGGCGTGCGATGCGGCGGATCGTGAGGCGATGGCCGCGGTGTTGGCCGCGATACCGGCCGAACACCCGTTGACCGCCGTGGTACACGCCGCCGGAACACTCGACGACGCGCCGATCGAGGCGCTGACCCCGGAGCGGGTCGACCACGTGTTGCGGCCCAAGGTGCACGCCGCCCTCGTACTGGACGAACTCACCCGGGACGCGGACCTGGCCGCGTTCGTGCTGTTCTCGTCGGTGGCCGGCGTACTCGGCGTGGCCGGCCAGGGCGGCTACGCGGCGGGGAACGCGTTCCTGGACGGCCTCGCCGGTCGGCGCCGCGAGCGGGGGCTGCCCGCGACCGCCCTGGCCTGGGGCCTGTGGGCGGAACGCGGCGGAATGACCGCGCAGTTGGGCGTCGGCGATCTGAAGCGCCTGGCGCGCGGCGGCCTGGTGCCGATTTCGACCGCCCAGGGGCTCGCGCTGTTCGACGCCGCCTGGCAGGCCGACGAGGCGGCGCTGATCCCGGCCCGCCTGGACCTTGCCGCACTGCGCGCACAGGCGGCGACCCAGCCGGTACCTCCGCTGCTGCGCGGCCTGGTGGGCACCCCGACCCGCCGGAACGACGCGCTCCCGGAGGCGCCGTGGGCCCGACGGCTCGCCACGGCCGCGCCCGCCGAGCGAGTGGACGTGGCACTGCGGCTGGTCCGGGCCGAGGCGGCGGTGGTCCTGGGGCACGAGTCGATCGACGGGGTGCGGCCCGAAGCCACCTTCCGCGATCTCGGGTTCGACTCGCTGACGGGTGTGGAACTGCGCAACCGGCTGAGCGGCGCCACCGGATTGCGGCTGCCGTCCACGCTGGTCTTCGACTTCCCGACCCCGCTCGGCCTGGCCGGTTTCCTGGTCGCCGAGTCGGTCGGCGCGGTGGAGACGACGCCGACCGGGCCGGCCGCCGGGGGTGCGGTGGTCGCGGCCGATCCGGTGGTGATCGTCGGGATGGGCTGCCGGTTCCCGGGCGGGGTCGACTCGGCCGCGGGCCTGTGGGACCTGGTGGCCGCGGGCGGCGATGCGATCGGGCCGTTCCCGACCGACCGCGGCTGGGACGTCGACGCGTTGTTCGATCCCGATCCGGAGCGGGTCGGCAAGAGCTACGTCCGCACCGGCGGGTTCCTGGCCGGGGCGGCCGAGTTCGACGCCGAGTTCTTCGGTGTGTCGCCGCGCGAGGCGTTGGCGATGGACCCGCAGCAGCGGCTGCTACTGGAAACCGCGTGGGAGACCTTCGAGCAGGCGGGCATCGATCCCACCTCGCTCCGGGGCAGCCGGACCGGCGTCTTCGCCGGGATGGCCGGCCACGACTACGCGACCGGGGGCGCCCGTACGCAAGCCGGGCTGGAGGGCCACCTGCTGACCGGGAACGCGGCCAGCGTGGCCTCGGGCCGGGTGGCCTACACGTTCGGCCTGGAGGGGCCGGCGGTGACCGTGGACACGGCGTGCTCGTCGTCGCTGGTCGCGCTGCACCTGGCGGCGAACGCGCTGCGGTCGGGGGAGTGCGACCTGGCGCTCGCCGGCGGGGTGACGGCGATGTCCACGCCCGACTTCTTCCTGGAGTTCTCCCGGCAGCGCGGACTGTCCGCGGACGGCCGCTGCAAGGCGTTCGCGGCCACGGCGGACGGGATGGGCGCGGCCGAGGGCGTGGGCCTGCTCCTGGTCGAGCGGCTGTCGGACGCCCGGCGCAACGGGCATCCGGTACTGGCGGTGGTGCGTGGGTCGGCGGTGAACCAGGACGGCGCGTCGAACGGTTTGACCGCGCCGAACGGCCCGTCGCAGCAGCGGGTGATCCGGGCGGCCCTGGCCGACGCCGGGCTGTCCGCGGCCGATGTGGACGCGGTGGAGGCGCACGGGACCGGGACGACGCTCGGTGATCCGATCGAGGCACAGGCGTTGCTCGCGACCTACGGGCGGGATCGCGCGCCGGATCGGCCGCTGTGGTTGGGGTCGGTGAAGTCCAACATCGGGCACACCCAGGCGGCTGCGGGTGTGGCCGGGGTGATCAAGATGGTTTCGGCGCTGCGGCAGGGGGTGTTGCCTCGGACCTTGCATGTGGACGAGCCGACGCCGCATGTGGACTGGTCCTCGGGTGGGGTCGAACTGCTCAGGAGCGCGCGGGCGTGGCCGGCGGGTGAGCGGGTGCGCCGGGCGGGTGTGTCGTCGTTCGGGATCAGCGGGACCAACGCGCACGTGATCTTGGAGCAGGCGGAGGAGAACCCGGCGGGATCGGTGCCTGCGGTGACTCCTCCGGCGGCCGGGACATCGGTGTGGGGCGGTCGGGTGCCCTGGGTGTTGTCGGCCCGGTCCGAACCCGCGTTGCGGGCACAGGCCGCGCGGTTGCGGGACTGGCTGGCCGTACATCCCGACGCGGATCCGCTCGATGTGGGGCGGTCGTTGGCGACCGGGCGGGCGGCGCTCGATCACCGGGCGGTGGTGCATGGGCGCGACCTCGCGGAACTGCGTTCGGCGGTCGAGAGGTTGGTCGACAACGGGCCGGGTGACGAGGCGCCGATCGTCGGCTCGGTCCCCGCCGCCGGTCCGGTGTTCGTGTTTCCGGGGCAGGGGTCGCAGTGGGTGGGGATGGCGGCCGGGTTGTTGGAATGTTCGCCGGTGTTTGCGGGTGTGGTTGCGGAGTGTGCGGCGGTGATGGATCCGTTGGTGGCGGATTGGTCGCTGTTGGATGTGTTGCGGGGTGGGTCTGCCGGTGAGTTGGAGCGGGTTGATGTGGTTCAGCCGGTTCTGTTTGCGGTGATGGTGGGGCTTGCGCGGTGGTGGGAGTCGTGTGGGGTGCGGCCGGGTGCGGTGATCGGGCACTCGCAGGGGGAGATCGCGGCTGCGCACATCGCGGGCTATCTGTCGTTGGCGGATGCGGTGCGGGTGGTTGTGCTGCGGAGTCGGGCGTTGCTCGGGGTTGCGTCTTCCGGTGGCGGGATGGTGTCGGTGGGTGTGTCCGCCGATCGGGCCCGGGAGCTGGTTGCCGAGGACGACCGGTTGTCGTTGGCGGCCGTGAACGGGCCGTCGAGTGTGGTGCTTTCGGGTGATGTCGAGGCGCTGGCCGTGGTTGTCGACGGCTGTGAGCGGGATGGTGTGCGGGCTCGATGGATCCCGGTGGATTACGCGTCGCATTCGGCGCGGATGGAGGCCGTGCGGGACGAGGTGGAGCGGCTGTTGGCGGATGTGACGCCGCAGGCGGGCCGCGTGCCGATGTACTCCACGGTGAGCGGGGGGCACGTTACCGACCCGAGTGTGCTCGGTGGTTCGTACTGGTTCGACAATCTGCGGCGCACGGTCGAGTTGGAGCGGGCCGTCGGAGCAGCCGTTGTCGACGGGCATTCGGTCTTCGTCGAGTGCAGTCCGCATCCGGGACTGGTGGTGCCGCTGGGGGACACCCTGGAGGCGGCCGGGGTGGACGGCGTCGTTCTGGAGACGCTGCGGCGGGGTGAGGGCGGTCCCGATCGGCTGGTCGGCGCGCTTTCGGCGGCGTTCCGGAGCGGTCTGGCCGTGGACTGGGCCGGGTCCGGGATGGTGCCGGGGCGGCGGGTCGAGCTGCCGACCTATGCCTTCCAGCGGCGGCGGTACTGGGTGGAGCCCGCCGAGCGGGCCGGCGGGGTCGGGTGGGGGCAGTTCACGGTCGAACATCCGGTGCTGGGCGCCGGGGTCGATCTGGCCGACGGGGCCGGGACGGTCTTCACCGGGCGGCTGTCCGCGGCCTCGCACGGGTGGCTCGCGGAGCATGTGGTGCTCGGGACGGTGATCGCGCCCGGCACGGTGTTCGTCGACCTGGCGCTGCGTGCGGGCGCGACGGTCGGCCGGGCGACGGTCGAGGAACTGACCCTGCACGCGCCGCTGATCCTGCCCGACGCGGGCGGTGTACGGATTCAGGTCCGGGTCGGCGCACCCGACGCCGCCGGGGTCGGATCGGTGGAGATCCACTCCCGACCGGAGGACGCGGCCGGCGGCGAGCCGTGGACCCGGCACGCCTCCGGCACCCTGACCGCGACTGACCTCGACCCGGCGGACGTGGCCGCGGAGTCGGCGATCTGGCCGCCCGCGGGTAGTTCGCCGGTCGATCTGGACGGAGCCTACGAGCGACTGGCCTCGGCCGGATTCGAGTACGGTCCCGCCTTCCAGGGGCTGCGCGCCCTGTGGCGGCGCGGCGCCGAGTCGTTCGCCGAGATCGAACTCGCCGACGACGCACGGCAGGAGGCCGAACGCTACGAGGTGCATCCCGCGCTGTTGGATGCGGCCGTGCACGCGCTGGGGGTGGAGCCGGCGGCGGAGGTTGCGCCGGGTGAGGCGCGGATTGCCTTCTCCTGGCGCGGAGTTCGGCTGGTTGCGGCCGGAGCGGGACGGTTGCGGGTGCGGCTGGCACCGGCGGGGGCGGATGCGGTGGCGTTGTGGCTGAGCGATATGGACGGTGAGCCGGTCGGGTCGGTTCGGGCCCTGACCGTGCGGCCGGTCGCGGCCGAGCGGCTGCGCCCGGCGGGGGCGCCGCCGCGCGACTCGATGTTCCGGGTGGAGTGGCGGTCGGTGTCGGGCGACGAGCCGGGCGCGGCGGTTCGCTGGGCGGTGGTGGGCGCGGCGGACTCCGGGCCGCTTGCCCGGCTGGTGGCGGCGTATCCGGATGTGCCGGTGTACCGAAGTGTGGTCGAGGCGGCCGGGGATGTGGCGGCGGGACCGCCCGATGTCGTGGTGGTGGGCGTGGGCAGGCCCGATGATTCGGAAGGGTCGGTCGAGCGCACCCGGCGGGTGCTTGCGGACGTGCTGGGCCGGACGCAGGAATGGCTGGCCGATTCCCGCTTCGCGGCGACGCGCCTGCTCGTGGTGACCTCCGGGGCCGTCGCCGCCGACGTGGATGCCGACCCCGACGAGCGGGTGGCGGACCTGGCCGGTGCGGCGGTATGGGGGTTGTTGCGCTCGGCCCAGTCCGAACACCCCGACCGATGCTCGCTGGTCGACCTCGACGAGGACGCTGCGTCGATTGATGCCTGGCCGGCGGTTCTTGCCTCGGCGGAGCCGCAACTGGCGATCCGCGCGGGCCGATTCCGGGTGCCTCGGCTGGCGAGGGTGACTGCCGGGGACGGCGGGCCGTTCGCCTTCGCGCCCGATGGCACGGTGTTGGTGACCGGTGCCACAGGCGGCCTGGGTGCCCTGGTGGCCCGGCATCTGGTGTCCGCGCACGGCGTGCGCCGACTTCTGCTGCTGTCCCGCCGGGGCGCGGCCGCACCCGGCGCGGCCGAACTGGTCGAGGACCTGACCGCGCAGGGGGCCGAGGTCACCCTCGCCGCCTGCGACCTCACCGATCGTGCCGCGCTGGCCGCCGAGTTGGCGCGCATCCCGGCCCGGCACGCGCTGACCGGGGTGATCCACACCGCCGGTGTGGTGGACGACGCCACCATCACGAACCTGACCGATGCGCACCTGGAACACGCGCTGCGTCCCAAGGCGGACGCCGCGTTCCATCTGCACGAGTTGACCCGGGACGCGAACCCGGCCGCGTTCGTCCTGTTCTCCTCCGGGGCCACCACCTTCGGTGGCCCGGGACAGGGCAACTACGCGGCGGCCAACGCCTTCCTCGACGGCCTGGCCCGGCAGCGCCGCGATCGCGGCCTGCCCGGGATCTCGCTGGCCTGGGGCCTGTGGGCGGGTACGCAGGGGATGGGCGGGCGGCTGAGCGAGGCCGACGTGGCCCGCTGGGCCCGGACCGGCGCGGTGGCGATGCCGGCGGCCGAGGCACTGCGGTTGTTCGACATCGCGCTGGGCCGGCCCGAGGCGGCGCTGGTGCCGGCACACCTGGACCTCCCGGTGATGCGGGCGGATGCCGGTGCTCGACCCGCGCTGTTCCGCGAGTTGCTCGGGACCGCTACACGACGGGCGGCGGCGGGCGCGGGCGGGTCGGCGCTGACCCGACGGCTGGCGGGGATGTCCCCGGCCGAGCGGGAGCAGGCGGTCCTGGACGTGGTGCGGACCGAGGCCGCGAACACGTTGGGACACGAGTCGGCCGGGGCGGTGCCGTCCGGGCGAGCGTTCAAGGAGCTGGGGTTCGACTCGCTGACCGGGGTGGAACTGCGCAACCGGTTGAACACCGCGACCGGGCTGCGCTTGCCGTCCACGCTGGTCTTCGACTACCCGACGCCGGCGGGGCTGGCGGCGTTCCTGGTGGGTGAGTTGGTCGGTCGTTCGATACAGGCCGTGCCGGTGCCGGTGTCGCCGATCGGTGGGCGGCACGGGGACGCCGACGATGCGATCGTGATCGTCGGCATGGGCTGCCGGTTCCCGGGTGGGGTGGCCTCGCCGGAGGACCTGTGGAGCCTGCTGGCTTCGGGCGGGGACGCGATCGGGCCGTTCCCGACGGACCGGGGATGGGACCTGGCCGGGCTGTTCGACCCCGATCCCGAGCGGGCCGGCAAGAGCTACGTGGAATCGGGCGGATTCCTGTATGGGATCGGCGAGTTCGACGCGGAGTTCTTCGGGATCTCGCCGCGTGAGGCGTTGGCGATGGATCCGCAGCAGCGGTTGCTCCTGGAGACGGCGTGGGAGACGTTCGAGCGGGCTGGCATCGATCCGACCTCGCTGCGCGGCAGCCGGACCGGGGTGTTCGCCGGGGTGATCGACAATGACTACGGCGCCCGGGTGAACCAGGTACCGGACGAGGTCGAGGGCTATCTGGGCTACGGCAGTTCGGCGAGTATCGCGTCCGGTCGGGTGTCGTACGTCCTGGGCCTGGAGGGCCCGGCGGTCAGTATCGACACCGCGTGCTCGTCGTCCCTGGTCGCGCTGCACCTGGCGGTGAACGCGGTGCGGTCGGGCGAATGCGAACTGGCCCTGGCCGGAGGCGTCACGGCAATGGCCACCACCGAGTTCTTCGTGGAGTTCTCCCGGCAGCGGGGTCTGTCGCCGGACGGCCGCTGCAAGGCGTTCGCGGCGGCGGCGGACGGGATGGGCGCGGCCGAGGGTGTCGGGTTGGTGCTGGTGGAGCGGTTGTCGGATGCGCGGCGCAATGGGCATCCGGTGTTGGCGGTGGTGCGTGGGTCGGCGGTGAATCAGGACGGGGCGTCGAATGGCCTGACCGCGCCGAATGGGCCTTCGCAACAGCGGGTGATCCGGCAGGCGTTGGGCGGCGCCGGTTTGTCGCCGGTCGATGTGGACGCGGTGGAGGCGCACGGGACCGGGACGACGTTGGGTGATCCGATCGAGGCGCAGGCGTTGTTGGCCGCGTACGGGCAGGGTCGGCCGGGGGATCGGCCGTTGTGGTTGGGGTCGGTGAAGTCGAACATCGGGCACACTCAGGCGGCTGCGGGTGTGGCCGGGGTGATCAAGATGGTGTTGGCGTTGCGGCATGGGGTGTTGCCTCGGACGTTGCATGTGGACGAGCCGACGCCGCATGTGGATTGGTCGGCCGGGCGGGTCGAGGTGTTGGCGGACGACGTGGCGTGGCCGGCGGGCGAGCGGGTGCGCCGGGCGGGTGTGTCGTCGTTCGGGATCAGCGGGACGAACGCACACGTGGTCCTGGAGGAGGCGCCTGCGGACGCCGCCGAGCCTGCGCCCGCCGCGCCGGAGGTCCCGGGAGTCGGCGGGGTGCTGCCCTGGGTGGTGTCGGCGCGCACCGAGGCCGGGCTGCGGGCACAGGCGGCGCGGTTGCGGGATTGGGTGAGCGACCATCCGGACGCCGAACCGGCGGATGTCGCCCGGTCGTTGGTGGTCGGTCGGGCGGTGTTGGACGTGCGGGCGGTGGTGCGCGGGCGCGAGTCCGGCGAGCTTGTCGCTGGGCTGGACGAGTTGGCGCGCGGTGGGGTGGGGGACCCCGGTTCGCTGATGACCGGCTCGGATCCGGTGTTCGTGTTTCCGGGTCAGGGGTCGCAGTGGGTGGGGATGGCGGCCGGGTTGTTGGAGTGTTCGCCGGTGTTTGCGGGTGTGGTGGCGGAGTGTGCGGCGGTGATGGATCCGTTGGTGGCGGATTGGTCGTTGTTGGATGTGTTGCGGGGTGGGTCTGCCGGTGAGTTGGAGCGGGTGGATGTGGTTCAGCCGGCGTTGTTCGCGGTGATGGTGGGGCTTGCGCGGTGGTGGGAGTCGTGTGGGGTTCGGCCGGGTGCGGTGATCGGGCATTCGCAGGGGGAGATCGCGGCTGCGCATGTGGCGGGTTATCTGTCGTTGGCGGATGCGGTGCGGGTGGTTGTGCTGCGGAGTCGGGCGTTGCTCGGGGTTGCGTCTTCCGGTGGCGGGATGGTGTCGGTGGGTGTGTCCGCCGATCGGGCCCGGGAGTTGGTTGCCGAGGACGACCGGTTGTCGTTGGCGGCGGTGAACGGGCCGTCGAGTGTGGTGCTTTCGGGTGATGTCGAGGCGCTGGCGGTGGTGGTCGCCGGGTGTGAGCGGGATGGTGTGCGGGCTCGGTGGATCCCGGTGGATTACGCGTCGCATTCGGTGCGGATGGAGGCCGTGCGGGACGAGGTGGAGCGGTTGTCGGCGGGTGTGACGCCGCGGGCGGGCCGTGTGCCGATGTACTCGACCGTGACCGGTGCGCCGATCGCGGATCCCGCCGAGTTGGGCGGGTCGTACTGGTTCGAGAATCTGCGTCGCACGGTCGAGTTGGAGCGGGCGGTCGGTGCGGCGGTCGCGGATGGGCATGGTGCGTTTGTGGAGTGCAGTCCGCATCCGGGGCTGGTGGTGCCGATGGGGGACACCCTGGAGGCGGCCGGGGTGGACGGCGTCGTTCTGGAGACGCTGCGGCGGGGCGAGGGTGGGCCCGATCGGCTGGTCGCCGCGCTCTCGGCGGCGTTCGTGCGTGGTCTGCCGGTGGATTGGGCCGGATTGATCGTCGGTGCGCGGGTGGACTTGCCGACCTACGCCTTCCAGCGGCGGCGCTATTGGTTGGACGAAGGGGCACGCTCGGGGGATCCGGCCGGGTTGGGACTGGCCGCGGTCGCGCATCCTTTGCTGGGTGCGGCGATACGGCCGGCGCAGGGCGCGGGGTTGTTGTTCACCGGGCGGTTGTCGACGGCGACCCACCCGTGGCTCGCGGATCATGTGGTGCTCGGCTCGACGATCGTGCCGGGCACGGTGTTCGTGGACCTGGTGCTGTGGGCCGGGGCCGAGGCGGAGTGCCCGGTGGTGGACGAACTGACCCTGCACACGCCGCTGGTGCTGCCGGAGCACGGCGGCGTGCATGTACAGGTGACCGTCGACGGGCCGGACGCCGCCGGGGCCCGGGCGGTCGCGGTGTACTCCCGGCCGGAGGACGCGCCCGGCGAGGAACCGTGGACCCGACACGCCGTCGGTGTCCTCGTCGCCGACACCGAGGCGGGTGCCGCTCTCGACGCGGCTGCGGAGGCGTGGCCGCCGGTCGGCGCGAAGCCGATCGAGGTGGCGGACTTCTATGCGCGGCTGATGGGGTCCGGGGTCGACTACGGGCCGGCGTTTCGCGGGATGCGCGCCGCCTGGCGGCGCGGGGACGAGGTGTTCGCCGATGTGGCGCTGCCGGCCGGGGAGGAGCGCGACGCGCACCGCTTCGGGGTGCATCCGGCGCTGCTCGACGCGGGCGTGCAGACCCTGCGGGTGGATCCGGGGCAGCTCGACGAGGACGACATCCGGGTGGCCTTCTCCTGGCACGGGGTGCGGCTCTTCGCGGCCGGTGCGACCCGGCTGCGGGTGTCGTGCGTGCCGTCGGGCGAGGGCGCGGTGTCGCTGCGGATCACGGACGAGACCGGACGGGCGGTCGCCGCGGTCGAGGCGTTGACGGTGCGGGCGATCTCCGCCGAGCAGCTACGGCGGGCCGGCGGCGGGCGGGACGCGCTGTACCGGCTCGCGTGGCGGGCGTCGTCGGTTCCCGTACCCGTGGCGGCGCCGCGTGTGGCGGTGGTCGGCGGGTGGGATCCGCCCGGTCTGGGCGGGTCGGTGGACCGGTATCCGGGAGTTGCCGAACTTGCTTCGAGTGAGCGGCCGTTGCCAGATCTGGTACTGCTCCCGGTCGGCGATCCGGATGCCGATGTGCCGTTCTCCGAGCGGCGTATGCGGGAGGTGACGGCGGAACTGGTCGGACGGCTGGAGGCGTTTCTCGGCGACGAACGGCTCGCGCCGGCCCGGCTGGTCGTGGTGACCCGCTCGGCGGTGGTCGTGGATGGGGACGCGAGCCTCGGGGATCCGACGTCGGCGTCGGTCTGGGGAGTGGTCCGGGCGGCGCAGGCCGGGCATCCGGGGCGGATCGTGCTGGTCGACCTGGACGACGAGCCGGCCTCGGCGGCGGTTCTGGCGGCGGTGGCGTCGGCCGGTGGTGAGCCGCAGTTCGCGGTGCGCGGTGGCCGGGTGTCGGTACCGAGGCTGGAGCGGATTCCGGCCTCCGGCGGGGCACGGTCGGCGGTGGGGACCGGCACGGTGTTGATCGCCGGTGCGGACCGGGCGGTCGGTGCGCGGGTGGCCGAACATCTGGCCGAGGCGTACGGGGTGGGTCGGTTCGTGTTGTTGTCCGTGGATCCTTCGGGCGCGGGGCCGACCGAACCGCTCGCCCGGCTGCGTGAGGCCGGTGTCGAGGTCGTGTCGGCGGCCTGGGACGGGCACGATTCGGGCGGGCTTGCCGCGCTCTTGGCCGAACACCGGCCGGTGGGCGTGGTGGACGCGTCGGGCGAGTCGGATGCGGCCTGGGCCCTGCACGAGCTGACCGCCGACGTGGACCTGGCGTTCTTCGTGCTGTTCTCGTCGGCGGCGAGCCTGCTCGGTTCGTCGACGTACGCGGCCACGGCCGGGGTGGACGCCCTTCACGATGCGCTGGCCGCACATCGGCGGGCGCGTGGGCTGCCCGGGGTGTCGCTCGCGTGCGGGACGGATCCGCTGCCGGGGCTGCCCGACCTGTTCGACGAGGCGATGCGCCGGGAGGACGCCGTGTTGGTTTCGGCGTCGACGGATCTCACCGGGCCCGCGTCGACGTCACCGTTGTCGCCCTCCCGGAACGGCAGTCGCACGATCCCCGCCGAGACCTCGACCGAGGCGGACGGCGAGGCCCTGGTCCGGCGCCTGGCGGCGCTGCCCGAGGAGGAGCGCGAGCGCGAACTGGTCGGCCTGGTACGGGCCCAGGCCGCGGCGGTGCTCGGGCATGCCGGCATCGGCGAGATCGGACCGGAACGGGCCTTCAAGGAGGTCGGGTTCGACTCGCTCACCGCGGTGGAACTGCGCAACCGGCTGATCCGGGGCACCGGGGTCGGGCTGCGCTCCACCCTCGTCTTCGACTTCCCCACGCCGCGAATCCTGGCCCGCCACCTGAGCGGCCGGCTGGTCGAGGCAGCGTCCCCGATCGGTGCGCTGCTGGCCGATCTGGACCGGTTCGAGGGCGAGTTGCACGCGGTGCTCGGCGAGGCGGACGCCCGCGACCGGTTGGCCGAGCGGCTGCGTCGGCTGTTGGCCGACTGCACCGCGCCGGACGAGAGCGCCCCCACCACCGCCGACGACGTCTCGGACGTGCAGTCGGCCACCGACGACGAGTTGTTCTCGCTCGTCGACCAGGGCTTCGAATGACCCGGCCCATCCACGCATTCGACCGTGTCGGCAAGGAGTAGAGGCAACGTGGCTGAGTCGGAAGAGAAACTGCGCTCGTACCTGCGGAAGGCCATCACCGACGCGCGCGACGCGCATCGCCGGGTGCGCGAGTTGGAGGACCGGCAGCGCGAGCCGATCGCGATCGTGGGCATGGCCTGCCGCTTCCCCGGCGGTCTGCGTACGCCGGAGGACCTGTGGCGGTTCGTCGCCGAAGGCGGCGACGCGATCGGCGAGTTCCCGACCGACCGGGGCTGGGACCTCGACGGGCTGTACGACCCGGATCCCGACCGCCCGGGCACGTCGTACGTCCGCGAGGGCGGATTCCTCTACGACGTCGCGGACTTCGACGCCGAGTTCTTCGGCATCTCGCCGCGCGAGGCGGCGGCGATGGACCCGCAGCAGCGGCTGCTTCTGGAGACCTCGTGGGAGGCGGTGGAGCGCGCGGGCATCGACCCGACGTCACTGCGGCACAGCCGGACCGGGATCTACACCGGGATCAACGGCCTCGACTACACGAGCGTGTTGGCCCGAACCGCCAAGGGCCGGGACGGCACGCTCGGCATGGCCAACGGGGCCAGCCTGCTGGCGGGTCGGGTGGCGTACATCCTCGGCCTGGAGGGGCCGGCGGTGACCGTGGACACGGCGTGCTCGTCGTCCCTGGTGGCGCTGCACCTGGCGAGCAACGCACTGCGGTCGGGGGAATGCGACCTGGCCCTGGCGGGCGGCGCGACGGTGATGTGCACGCCGGAGATCTTCGTCAACTTCAGCCGGCAGCGCGGACTGGCCCGCGACGGCCGGTGCAAGCCGTTCTCGGCCGCGGCCGACGGGTTCATCCTCTCCGACGGCGCGGGCCTGTTCCTGATCGAACGGCTCTCCGACGCGCGGCGCAACGGGCATCCGGTATTGGCCGTGCTGCGCGGTTCGGCGATCAACCAGGACGGCGCGTCGAACGGGCTGACCGCGCCGAACGGGCCGGCACAGGAGCGGGTGATCCGGCAGGCCCTGCAGAGCGCCGGACTGGTGACCGGTGACGTGGACGCCGTGGAGGCGCACGGCACCGGGACCACGCTCGGCGACCCCATCGAGGCACACGCGCTGTTGGCTACCTACGGGCAGGATCGGCCCGCGGATCGGCCGCTGAGGCTCGGGTCGATCAAGTCCAACATCGGACACACCCAGGCCGCCGCGGGGGTGGCCGGGATGATCAAGATGGTGTTGGCCCTGCGGCACGGTGTGCTGCCCAGGACGCTGCACGTGGACGCGCCCTCCCCGCATATCGACTGGTCGGCCGGGCGGGTGGAACCGCTCACCGAGCCCGTGCCGTGGCCGAGGTCGGACCGGCCGCGCCGGGCCGGTGTGTCGTCGTTCGGGGCGAGCGGGACGAACGCGCACGTGGTGGTGGAGGAGGCGCCGTCGGACGGTGACGACGGTGTCGTGGAGGGGCCCCAGTCCACGGGCATCGGCGGTGTCCTGCCGTGGGTGTTGTCGGCCCGGTCCGAGGCGGCGTTGCGTGCGCAGGCGGGGCGACTGCGGGACTGGCTGGCCGAGCACCCCGAGGCGGATCCGGTCGACGTGGGCCGGTCGTTGGCGACAGGGCGCGCGGTGCTGGAACGTCGCGCCGTGGTGCGCGGGCGCGACGTCGCCGAACTCGCCGTGCGCGTCGGCGAGGTGGCCGACGGCGGTGAACTCGGCGGCGGGCGGTCGATGTTCGCCGGACCCGGTCCGGTGTTCGTGTTTCCGGGTCAGGGGTCGCAGTGGGTGGGGATGGCGGCCGGGTTGTTGGAGTGCTCTCCGGTGTTTGCGGGTGCGGTGGCGGAGTGTGCGGCGGTGATGGATCCGTTGGTGGCGGATTGGTCGCTGTTGGATGTGTTGCGTGGTGCGGGTGGCGAGGCGTTGGCCGAGCGGGTGGATGTGGTTCAGCCGGCGTTGTTCGCGGTGATGGTGGGGCTTGCGCGGTGGTGGGAGTCGTGTGGGGTGCGGCCGGGTGCGGTGATCGGGCATTCGCAGGGGGAGATCGCGGCCGCGCATGTGGCGGGTTGTCTGTCCCTGGCCGATGCAGTACGGATCGTGGTGTTTCGCAGTCGGGCGCTGCGCGGGATCGCGGCGGCCGGTGGCGGCATGGTGTCCGTGGGGGTGTCCGTCGAGCGGGCGGAGGAACTGGTCGCCGGGTCCGCCGGATTGTCGCTCGCGGCCGTCAACGGGCCGCGCGGCGTCGTGCTTTCCGGGGACCGTGAGGCACTGGCCGCCGTCGTCGACGCGTGTGAGCGTGAAGGCGTGCGGGCCCGGTGGATCCCCGTGGACTACGCGTCGCATTCCGCGCACATGGAGGTGGTTCGGGACGAGGTCGAGCGTTTGTCGGCCGAGGTGACGCCGCGGGCGGGTCGGGTGCCGATGTACTCGACGCTGACCGGGGAAGCCGTCACGGACCCGGCCGAGTTGGGCGCCGGCTACTGGTTCGAGAACCTGCGTGGAACGGTACGGCTGACCACCGCCGTGGGGGCGGCCGTTGCCGACGGACACGTCGCCTTCGTCGAGTGCAGCCCGCATCCGGGCCTGGTCGTGCCGCTCGCGGACACCCTCGAGGAGTTGGGCGTCGACGACGGCACGGTCCTGGAGACGTTACGGCGGGACGACGGCGGCCCCGATCGGCTGGTCGCCGCGCTCTCGGCGGCGTTCGTCGCGGGTGTGCCGGTGGACTGGGCCGCACTGTTTCCGGGCGAGGGGCGGGCCGACCTGCCCACGTACGCCTTCCAACATCGCCGCTATTGGGCCGAGGCCGAATCGCCCGCGGGCGGCGGCGTGGCCTGGGGGCAGCGGGCGGTGACGCATCCGGTGCTCGGCGCCGCCGTCGACCTGGCCGGCGACGCGGGCACCGTGTTCACCGGGCGGCTGTCGACGACCGCCCAACCGTGGCTGGCCGACCACGCCGTGCTCGACACGGTGATCGTGCCCGGGACGGCGTTCCTGGACCTGGTTCTGCGCGCCGGTACCGAGGTCGGCTACCCGGCGATCGAGGAACTGACCCTGCACACGCCGCTCGTGCTGCCGGACGCCTCGGGCGTCCTGGTACAGGTGGTGGTCGGTGCGGCGGACGGCGACGGCGGCGACGGGGCGCGGACCGTCGACGTGCACTCGCGAGCCGAGGACGCGCCGCCGGAGCACCCGTGGACTCGGCACGCCTCGGGGGTGCTGGTAGCGGCGGGCGAGGAGCGGGCCGAGGAGGCGCCGGTCGGGCCGTGGCCGCCGCCGGGTGCCACGGTGGTCGGGGTCGACGACGCCTATGAGCGGCTGGCGGTGGCGGGCTTCGACTACGGCCCGGTGTTCCAGGGGCTGCGGTCGGTCCGGGTGCGGGGCGACGAGTTGTTCGCCGAGGTGGAGTTGCCGGAGGAGGGGGGCGCGGACGCGGACCGGTTCGCGCTGCACCCGGCGCTGCTCGATGCCGCGTTGCATCCGCTGGTGGTCGCGGCCGGTGCCGACGCGCAGATCGTGGCCGGGCTGCCGTTCGTGTGGCGGGGCATTCGGGCGGGTGTGCCCGGGGCGCGACGGTTGCGGGTTCGGCTGGTGCGCTCGGCGTCGGGGTCGGCTGCCGGTTCGCCCTCGGCTTCCGGCGAGGTGTCGGTCCGGGCGTGGGACGAGGGCGGCCGGGAGGTGGTGGCGATCGAGTCGCTGACCATTCGCCCGGTCTCGGCGGATGGGTTGCGGACGCCCGATGCTTTGGTCCGCGACTCCCTGTTCACGCTCGCGTGGACCGCGTTGGAGCTACC
This sequence comes from Embleya sp. NPDC056575, assembly GCF_042793325.1. Taxonomy (NCBI): domain Bacteria; kingdom Bacillati; phylum Actinomycetota; class Actinomycetes; order Kitasatosporales; family Streptomycetaceae; genus Embleya; species Embleya sp. NPDC056575. Next base: position 142,527 of record NZ_JBHTVA010000004.1, on the reverse strand, counting down.
GGATGTCGATGCCGACGCGCCGAGCGTGACCCTGTCGGGCGGCGACGGTGTGGCCGATCTCGCCGCGCTGACGACGGCTGTCGGCACCGGAACCGACGTACCGGCTCTGGTGGTTGTGCCCGTGTCGGTCGACGACGCGGATCCCGTGGCGGCGGCGCACACCGCCGGCCGGCAGGTGTTGTCGGTGCTTCGGGACTGGCTTACGGACGAGCGGTTCGCCGACTCTCGGCTGGTGTTCGTCACCTCCGGCGCGGTCGCGGTCGCGGACGAGCAGATACGCCCCGCCTCGGCGGCCGTCTGGGGCCTGGTCCGCTCCGCCCAGTCCGAACACCCCGGGCGCTTCGTCCTGGTGGACGCGGACTCCGTCGCCGACCCCGGCCCGGAGTTCGCCCGCGGACTGCGGACCGGTGCGGATCAGCTGGTTCTGCGGGACGGAACGGCTCTGGTACCGAGTCTGGTTCGAGCCCCCGCGGGCGGCGGATCGGCCGGATTCGCGCCCGCTGCCGACGGCACGGTCCTGATCACCGGCGGCACCGGCACCCTGGGCACGCTGCTTGCCCGGCACCTGGTCACCCACCACGGCGTGCGCCGGCTGCTGTTGCTGAGTCGGCGCGGCGGGACGGCCGCCGGCGCGGCGGACCTGGTCGCGGAACTCGCGGCGCTCGGCGCCGAGGTGACCTGCGTGTCCGGCGACGCCGCCGACCGCGCCACGCTGGAGCGGGTGTTGGCGGCGATCCCCGCCGAACACCCGCTGACGGCGGTGATCCACGCGGCGGGCGTGGTGGACGACGGCGTCGTGCAGTCCCTCACCGCCGACCGGCTGGACGCGGTGTTGCGCCCGAAGGTGGACGCCGCGTGGAACCTGCACGAGGCGACCCGGCACCTGGACCTGACCGCGTTCGTGCTGTTCTCCTCCGCGGCGGGTGTGCTCGGCAACCCCGGGCAGGGCAACTACGCGGCGGCCAACGCCTTTCTCGACGCGCTCGCCCGCCGCCGGCGCCGCGAGGGCCTGCCCGGCAGCTCGTTGGCGTGGGGCTGGTGGGCGCCGACCAGTGAGATGACCGCGGGGCTCGGCGACGCCGACCGGCAGCGGATGGCGCGCCTGGGTGTACTGCCCCTGGCCCCGGAACAGGGGTTGGCCCTGTTCGACGCGGCGACGAACCATTCCGAACCGACGCCGACCGTGGTCCGGATGGACCTCGCGGTGCTACGCGCCGCCGGATCGGTGGTGCCCACGCTGCTGCGCGGCCTCGCCCGGATACCCAACCGGCGGTCTGCGACGACGGGTTCGGCGGCCGAGCTGCGCCGTCGTCCGGTCGGTGTCTCGGCGGCCGAGTGGGAGCAGACGCTGATCCGGGCGGTGTGCGCGCATGCCGCCGCCGTCATCGGCCACGCCGACGCGACCGAGATCGACGAGACACGGGCGTTCCGCGATTTGGGCTTCGATTCGCTCACCGGCCTGGAACTGCGCAATCGGTTGAACACGGCAACCGGACTGCGGTTGCCCGCCACGCTGGTCTTCGACTACCCCAGCCCGGTGGTCCTGGGCCGGTGGTTGTGTGATCGGCTCGCCGAGGAGGAGGCCGGCCCGGTCGGCTCGACCGCCGGGGCGCAGGTGGTGTCGTCGGTGGGTTCCGACGCCGGCGACGATCCGATCGTGATCGTCGGCATGGGCTGCCGATTCCCCGGCGGGATCACCGCGCCCGAACACCTGTGGGACGTGGTGGCCCGTGGGGTGGACACGCTCACCGACTTCCCCACCGATCGTGGCTGGGACATCGAGCGCATCTTCGACCCGGACCCGGACCGACCCGGCAGCACCTACGTGCGCACCGGCGGATTCGTCGACACGGCCGCCGACTTCGACCCGGACCTGTTCGGGATCTCGCCGCGTGAGGCGTTGGCGATGGATCCGCAGCAGCGGTTGCTCCTGGAGACGGCGTGGGAGACGTTCGAGCGGGCGGGCATCGATCCGACCTCGCTGCGCGGCAGCCGGACCGGGGTGTTCGCCGGCGCCATCTACTACGACTACGCGGGCGGCCGGTTGCGGAAGGTGCCGGACGAGCTGGAGGGCTACATCGGCAACGGCAACGTGGGCAGTGTCGCCTCGGGCCGGGTGGCCTACACGTTCGGTCTGGAGGGACCGGCGGTCACCGTGGACACGGCGTGCTCGTCGTCCCTGGTGGCGCTGCACCTGGCGGTGAACGCGGTGCGGTCGGGCGAGTGTGAACTGGCCCTGGCGGGTGGCGTCACCGTGATGTCGACGCCCAGTGTGTTCCTCGACTTCTCCCGACAGCGCGGCCTGTCGTCCGACGGCAGGTGCCGGTCGTTCGCGGCGGCGGCGGACGGCACCGGATGGGGTGAGGGTGTCGGGTTGGTGCTGGTGGAGCGGTTGTCGGATGCGCGGCGCAATGGGCATCCGGTGTTGGCGGTGGTGCGTGGGTCGGCGGTGAACCAGGACGGTGCGTCGAATGGCCTGACCGCGCCGAATGGGCCTTCGCAGCAGCGGGTGATCCGGCAGGCGTTGGGCGGCGCCGGTTTGTCGCCGGTCGATGTGGACGCGGTGGAGGCGCACGGGACCGGGACCACGCTCGGTGATCCGATCGAGGCGCAGGCGTTGTTGGCCACGTACGGGCAGGGCCGGCCGGGGGATCGGCCGTTGTGGCTCGGGTCGGTGAAGTCGAACATCGGGCACACTCAGGCGGCTGCGGGTGTGGCCGGGGTGATCAAGATGGTGTTGGCGTTGCGGCATGGGGTGTTGCCTCGGACGTTGCATGTGGACGAGCCGACGCCGCATGTGGATTGGTCGGCCGGGCGGGTCGAGGTGTTGGCGGACGAGGTGGCGTGGCCGGCGGGCGAGCGGGTGCGCCGGGCGGGTGTGTCGTCGTTCGGGATCAGCGGGACCAACGCACACGTGGTGCTGGAAGAGCCGCCACCGGTGACCGAAGTGCCCGCTGGGCCGGCCGACTCCGGGCTCGGTGGGCGGCACACCTGGGTGGTGTCGGCGCGGTCCGAGGCAGCGGTACGGGAACAGGCGGCCCGACTGCGGGACTGGGTCACAGCCCGCCCGGATCTCGATCCGGCGCACGTGGCCCGCTCGTTGGTGGGCGAGCGGGCACTGTTCGGCCACCGGGCGGTGGTCTCCGGCGCCGATCTCGCCGAGCTGGCCGATGGGTTGTCCGCAGTGGTGGCGGGCGCCGAGGGCGCGGTGGTCGGCGCCGTGGGTCGCGGGCCGGGGAAGACGGCCGTGCTGTGCACGGGTCAGGGGGTGCGGGCGTTCGGTATCGGCCGTGAACTCCACGGCGCGTTCCCGGTATTCGCCGCGGCGCTGGACGAGGTGTGTGCCGCCTTCGACGACGTGGTGCCGTTCTCGGTGCGGGACGTCGTGCTCGGCGCCGAGGGGGTGTCGGAGGCCGACGCGCAGGACACCGGGGTGGCCCAGCCGGCGCTGTTCGCGTTCGAGGTTGCGCTGTACCGGCTGTGGACCTCGTGGGGGCAGATGCCCGACTTCGTGGTGGGGCATTCGCTCGGCGAGATCGTCGCGGCGCATGTGGCGGGCGTGTTCTCGCTCGCGGACGCGGTGGTCTTCGTCGCGGCGCGGGCTCGGCTGATGAGTGCGCTGCCGAGCGGAGGGGCGATGCTCGCCGTCGGTGCGAGCGAGGCCGAAGTGGCGGCGTCGTGCCCGGCCGGGGTGACGATCGCGGCGGTGAACGGCCCGGCGAGTGTGGTGGTCTCCGGACCCGCCGAGGCGGTGGCCGCGCTGGAGCCGGACTGTGTGGTCCGCGGGTGGCGGGTCTCGCGCCTGCCGGTGTCGCACGCCTTCCACTCGGCGCTGATGGAACCGATGACGGCCGAACTCCGCGAGGTGCTGGGCGGGTTGGCCTATAGGGCGCCCGAGGTCACGGTGGTGTCGGACACCACCGGGCGGGTCGCGAGCGCCGAAGAGTTGGCTGATCCCGAGTACTGGGTGCGGCACGTACGCCGCGCGGTGCGTTTCGGGGATGCGATCGCCACGCTGCGCGCCGAAGGGGTGCGTACCTTCGTGGAGATTGGGCCGGAGGCGGCGTTGACCGCGATGGTGGTCGAGGGCACGGCCGGCGCGGAGGACGTGGTGGCCGTACCGACCCGGCGCCGGGGTCGAGCCGCCGTGTCGGGTGTGGTGGAGGCGCTGGCCCGGGTGTTCGTGCACGGCGCGCCGGTGGATTGGGGCGCGTTGTCGACCGGTTCCGGGCCCGGGGGACGGGTGGACCTGCCGACCTACGCCTTCGAGCGGCGGCGCTTCTGGTTGCACGCCGGTGTGGACGCGGGCGACGCGGTCGGTCTGGGGCAGGGCGCGGTGGACCATCCGCTGCTCGGTGCGGTCGTGGGCCTGGCGGACGACCAGGGAATCCTGTTCACCGGCCGGTTGGCTCTGGACACCCATCCGTGGTTGGCCGAACACAGCGTCCTGGGCGCGGTATTGCTGCCGGGCACGGCATTCCTGGAACTGGCCCTGCACGTCGGCCGCCTCCTGGACTGCGCGCGGGTCGACGAGCTGACCCTGTCGGCCCCGCTGGCGCTGCCGTCGACGGGCGCCGTGCAGGTCCAGGTCCGGGTCGGTGTACCGGAGGAGAGCGGGACACGGACGATCACGGTGCATGCCCGGCCGGATTCGGCGGAGGAGGCGCCTTGGACGCTGCACGCCGCCGGGGCCCTGGCGCCGTCGTCCGAGGTGGACACCCCCTTGGACGCGGCGAGTTGGCCGCCCGCCGACGCGACCGCGATGGACACGGCGGCGCTATACCCCTGGTTCGCCGAGACCGGCGTCGACTACGGACCCTCGTTCCAGGTCGTACAGGCGGCCTGGCGTCGTGATGACGAGGTGTTCGCGGAGATCGTGCTCGCGGCCGACGAGCCCGCCGCCGACGGCCGGTTCGAGCTGCACCCCGCGCTGTTCGACGCCGCGTTGCACCCGCTGGGCCTGACCCTGTTCGACGCGGAGGCGCCGCGCCTGCGGCTGCCGTTCTCCTGGCGCGGAGTGGCGCTGCACACGTCCGGGGCACGCACGTTGCGGGTGCGGCTGCGTCCCACCGGGCCCGACACCATCGCGGTGACGGCCGCCGACGAGACGGGCCGACCGGTGGTTTCGGTCGAGGCCCTGACGGTGCGCGAACCGTCGCGGGACCGACTGCCGCAACCCGACGCGAACGCGGGCGAGTTGTTCGAGCCGGAGTGGACGCCGCTGTCGCCGGCGGACACGGCGGACACGCTCGGTGTGGTGGTGGGCGGCCCCGAACTCGCCTCGACGGCCGCCCGATTCGGCGCCGCGCACCACCCCGACCTGGCCGCCCTGGCCGAGTCGGCGATCCCCGAGACGGTCCTGTACGACCTGGTCACCGCCATCCCCGGAGCATCCGCCGAAGCCGTACAGCAAGCCGCCGCGCAAGCGCTCGACCTGGCCCGATCCTGGCTCGCCGACGAGCGCTTCGAGTCGGCCCGCCTGATCGTGCGCACCCGCCACGCGGTCGCCGCCGTCGAAGGCGACGCGCCGGACCCGGCCGCCGCCGCGACCCATGGCCTGCTTCGCACCGCCTGCTCCGAACACCCCGAGCGGTTCGCGCTCGTCGACGCCGCCGACCTCGACGAGATCTCGCCCGAGGCCATCGCCGCCGTGGCGGTCGAGCCCGAGGTGGCCGTGCGGGCCGGCCGCATCCGGGTCCCGCGCCTGCGCCGAGCGGCCGTGGCGCCGAAGGCCGACTTCGGCTTCACCGCCGACGGAACCGTCCTGATCACCGGCGGCACCGGAGCCCTGGGCCGGCAGGTCGCCCGACACCTGGTGCGCGCACACGGAGTGCGCCGCCTCCTCCTGCTCTCCCGTCGCGGCGACGAAGCCCCCGACGCCGCCGAGTTGCGGGCCGAGTTGATCGAGGCCGGCGCACACGTCACCTTCGCCGCCGGTGACGCGGCCGAACGAAACTTGCTGGCCGACGTGTTGGCCGCGATCCCGGCCGCCCACCCGCTGACCGGCGTGGTGCACCTGGCCGGGGTGACCGACGACGGGCTGGTCGAAGCGCTGACCCCCGAGCGGCTGACGGCGGTGCTGCGCCCCAAGGTCGACGCGGCGCTGCACCTGGACGAACTCACCGCCGACGCCGACCTGTCGGCGTTCATCCTGTTCTCCTCGGCCGCCGGTCTGGTCGGCAACCCCGGGCAGGCCAACTACGCGGCGGCCAATGTCGCCCTCGACGCCCTGGCGCGCCGGCGCCGGGCGCTCGGTCGACCGGCCGTGTCGCTGCAGTGGGGGTTGTGGGCCGAACGCAGTGCGCTGACCGCGACGATGAGCGCGACCGGCCGGCGCCGGGCGGCCGGCGCCGGTGTGCGGGCGTTGTCCGTCGAGCAGGGCCTCGCACTGCTCGACGCGGCGGCCGGGCGGCCCGAGGCGGTGCTGACGGCGCTGCGCCTGGACCCGGCGATCCTGCGCGGCCCGGAGGAGCGGGTGGCGCCCGTGTTGCGCGGGCTGGTGCCGACCCGGGCCCGGCGCGTGCCGGCGCGCACCTCGGACACCGCCCGCTCGCTGGTGCGCCGATTGGCCGCGCTGCCCGAGGCCGAGCAGGACCGGCTGTTGGTTGACCTGGTCCGCACCCACGCGGCCGGAGTGCTCGGCCACGCCGACGCGCGCACGATCGACCCGGACCGCGCGTTCGGCGAACTGGGCCTGGACTCGCTGGCGGCGCTGGAACTGCGCACCCGGCTGAGCACGGCGGTCGGACTGCGCCTGCCCGCGACGATGTTGTTCGACCATCCGTGCGCGCGTGCCGTGGGCGTACACCTGCGTGCGCGACTGCTGGACGCGCCGACACCCGGGCGGGCGGCGAGCGTTGCCCGGCCGGTGTCGGACGAGCCGGTCGCGGTGGTGGCGATCAGCTGCCGCTTCCCCGGCGGCGTCGCGAGCCCCGAGGACCTGTGGCGGCTGGTGTCGGAACACACCGACGCCATCTCGGAGTTCCCGCAGGATCGGGGCTGGGACCTGGCCGAGCTGTTCCACCCCGACCCCGAACATGCCGGGACCTCGTATGTCCGCGAGGGCGGCTTCCTCTATGGGGCAACCGAGTTCGACCCGGAGTTCTTCGGCATCTCGCCGCGCGAGGCGCTGGCCATGGACCCGCAGCAGCGGTTGCTCCTGGAGGCGTCCTGGGAGGCGATCGAGCGCGCCGGCCTGGATCCCCGGTCGCTGCGCGGCAGTCGGACCGGGGTGTACGCGGGCCTGATGTACGCGGACTACGCGTCGCGACTGAGCAGCGCGCCGGAGGGCGTGGACGGCTATCTCGGCAACGGCAGCGCGGGCAGCATCGCGTCCGGGCGGGTGGCCTACACGCTGGGCCTGGAGGGGCCCGCGGTGACCGTGGACACCGCCTGCTCGTCGTCCCTGGTCGCACTGCATCTGGCGGCCGACGCACTGCGGCGGGGCGAGTGTGATCTGGCGCTGGCGGGCGGGGTGACCGTGATGTCCAGCCCGGCCACCTTCGTCGAGTTCTCCCGGCAGCGCGGCCTGGCCCCGGACGCGCGGTGCAAGTCGTTCGCGGCCGGCGCCGACGGTACCTCGTGGTCCGAGGGCATCGGACTGCTCCTGGTGGAACGCCTGTCGGACGCGCGCCGGCTGGGCCATCCGGTGCTGGCCGTGGTTCGCGGCAGTGCGATCAACCAGGACGGTGCCAGCAACGGCCTGGCCGCGCCGAACGGACTCGCCCAGGAGCGGGTGATCCGGGACGCGCTCGCGCACGCCGAGTTGCGTCCCTCCGACGTGGACGCGGTGGAGGCGCACGGCACCGGCACGCCGCTGGGCGACCCCATCGAGGCGCGTGCCCTGCTCGCCACCTACGGGCAGGACCGGGCGGCGGATCGGCCGCTGTGGCTGGGGTCGGTCAAGTCCAACCTCGGGCACACCCAGGCGGCGGCGGGCGTGGCCGGCGTGATCAAGATGATCATGGCGATGCGGCATGCCGAACTGCCCGGGACGCTGCACGTGGACGCCCCCTCGCCGCACGTGGACTGGTCGGCGGGGGCGGTCTCGCTGCTCACCGCCGCGACCCCGTGGCCGCGGACCGGGCGTCCGCGCCGTGCGGGGGTGTCGTCGTTCGGGATCAGCGGGACCAACGCGCACGTGATCCTGGAACAGGGCGACCCCGCCCCGACCGCGCCCGCCGAACCGGCACCGGCGCCTCCGGCCGCGCTGGCCTGGCCGCTGTCCGGGGCGAGCGCGGCGGCGCTGCGCGGGCAGGCCGAGCGGCTGCGCGCACACCTGGACGCGCACCCCGAGTACGGTCCGGTCGATATCGCGCACGCGCTCGTCGGCGGCCGATCCCGGTTCGAACACCGCGCCGTGGTGGTCGCCGAGGACGCGGCGGGCCTGCGGGCCGGGCTGGACGCGCTGAGCGCCGACCGGCCCGACGCCGCGGTACCGGTGGGCGTGGCCGGCGAACCCGGGCGGGTCGCCTTCGTGTTCGGCGGCCAGGGCTCGCAGTGGCCCGGCATGGGCGCCCGACTGCTCACCGAGTCGCCGGTCTTCGCCGCCCGGATCCGTGACTGCGACGCGGCGCTCGCGCCGCACACCGACTGGTCGTTGCTCGCCGTGCTGCGCGGCGAGCCCGACGCGCCGCCACTCGACCGGGTCGACGTGGTGCAACCGGTGTTGTTCGCGGTGATGGTCGCGCTCGCCGAACTGTGGCGCTCGCTGGGCGTACGGCCGGCCTCGGTGGTCGGCCACTCGCAGGGCGAGATCGCCGCCGCCCACATCGCGGGCGCGCTCACCCTCGACGACGCGGCCCGGATCGTCGCACTGCGCAGCCGCGCCCTGCGCGGGTTGTCCGGCGACGGCGGGATGATGTCCGTCGCGGCCGGCCCGGAGCAAATCGGGCGCTTGCTCGCCGGACTCGCGGACCGGCTCGGCATCGCCGCCGTCAACGGCCCCGCCGCCGTGGTGATTTCCGGCACGGCCGACGCGCTCGCCGAACTGCACGCCCGCTGCGAGGCGGACGGGATCCGGGCCCGCGTGCTCCCGGTCGACTACGCCTCGCACTCCGCCCAGGTCGAGCAGGTCCGCGATGAACTCCTCTCCGCCCTGGGCGAGATCGTGCCCACACCCAACACCGAAGCGGTCTTCTACTCCTCGGTCACCGGCGAACCCGTCGAGGGCACCGCGCTCGACGCCGAGTACTGGTACCGCAACCTGCGCGCCACCGTCGCCTTCGACCGGGCCACCGACGCCCTGCTGCGGGACGGTCACACCGTGTTCGTCGAGACCAGCCCGCATCCGGTGCTGGCGCCCGCCGTCGAGGACAGCGCTCAGCGTGCCGGGACGGACGTGACGGTCGTGGGCAGCCTCCAGCGCGACACCGACACCCTCGCCCGTTTCCTCACCGCCGCGGCCGGCCTGCACGTGCACGGCGTCCCGGTGGACTGGTCCGCGACCCACGCCGGACACCGACCCCGGCCGGTCGACCTGCCCACCTACGCGTTCCAACGCGAGCGCTACTGGCTGGAGGCGGGCAAGGCGCCCACCGACGCGGCCGGCCTCGGCCTGCACCCGGCGGCACATCCCCTGTTGGGCGCGGCAGTGATACCCGCCGAGGGCGACCGGCACATCCTCACCGGCCGCATCTCGCTGCGTACCCACCCCTGGCTCGCCGACCACACGATCCTGGACACGGTGCTGCTCCCGGGCACCGCGTTCGTCGAACTCGCCCTCCAGGCGGGCGATCGGGTCGACTGCGACCTGATCGAGGAACTGACCGTCGAGGCCCCGCTGCGACTCACCGACACCGGCGCCGTACACCTGCAAGTGTTGCTGGACGAGCCGGACGAGCAGGGCCGCCGCGCGCTGACCATCCACTCCCGTCCCGACGACGCGCCCGCGGACCAGGCGTGGACGCGGCACGCGAGCGGGGTACTGGCGCCGGTCGCGGACGGGCCCGGCGCCGCGCCGGCGACCGACGCCGCGTGGCCGCCCGCCGGGGCCGTCGCGCTGGACGTGGACGGGCTGTACGAGCGGCTGGCCGGACAGGGCTACCGGTACGGGCCGGCCTTCCGCGCGGTGCGGGCCGCGTGGCGCCTGGGCGACACGGTCCTGGCCGAGGTCGCGCCGGGCGACGAGGCGCACGGCGCCCGGGACTTCGCGCTGCACCCGGCCCTGCTGGACGCCGCGCTGCACGCCGCCGGCGCCGCCGAAGGTGGTACATCCGCGGGGGACGGCACCATCGGCCTACCCTTCGCCTGGACCGACGTACGCCTGCACGCCGTCGGCGCCGCGGCACTCCGGGTCCGCCTGGAACGCCGCGGCCCGGACACCGTCGGCCTCGAACTCAGCGACCACACCGGCGCCTTGGTCGCCACCGTCGGCGCCTTGGTCGGCCGCCCCGCGACCGCCGGCCGGCTCGCGCCCGCCGCCGACCCGGCCCACCGCGACCTCCACCACGTCGACTGGTCCCCGCTGCCCACCCCCACCGAACCCACCACCGCCCGCTGGTCGTTGCTCGGCCCGGACGAACTGGAGGCGGTGGCCGGGCTGCGCGCGGCCGGCGCCGAGGTGCACGCGGACGGCGAGCCCGACCCCGCCGACGTACTGCTGATCACCTGCGCCGGCCGGACCGGGGACGACGTCCCCGAAACCGCCCGGGCCGCCGCACACCGCGTACTCGACCTGCTCCAGCGCACGTTGACCGACCCCCGCCTCACCGCATGCACCCTGGTCGTGCTGACCCGGGGCGCGGTGGCCGGACATCACGGCGAGGACGTGTGCGACCTGGTCGCCGCGCCGATCGTGGGCCTGGTCCGCTCCGCGCAGACCGAACACCCGGGCCGGATCGTGCTGGTCGACCTGGACGACCACGCCGACTCCTTCGCCGCGCTGCGCGGCGCCGTCGTCGCCGACGTCGGCGAACCGCAACTGGCCATCCGCACGGGCACCGTGTCCGCACCCCGACTGATCCGCACCGGGACCGAACCGCGCCTGAGCCCGCCGGCAGGCACCCCGGCCTGGCGGCTCGACCTGCTCGGGGGCGGCACCCTGGACCGGCTCGCGCTGCTCCCGAACGCCGACGCGGCGGCCCCGCTCGCGCCCGGACAGGTCCGGATCGCCGTCCGCGCCGCCGGGCTGAACTTCCGCGACGTCGTGGTCGCCCTCGGCATGGTCACCGACACCCGCCCGCCCGGTGGCGAGGGCGCCGGAATCGTCGTGGAGGTCGGCCCGGACGTAGCCGAACTCGCCCCGGGCGACCGGGTGATGGGCCTGTTCGGCGGCGGCACCGGACCGATCACCGTGGCCGACCACCGGCTGCTCGCGCCGATCCCCACCGGCTGGACCTTCGCCCAGGCCGCGGCCGTCCCGGTGGTGTTCCTGACCGCCTACTACGGCCTGTCCGACCTCGGCGGGCTGCGGGCCGGCGAATCGCTGCTCGTCCACGCCGCCACCGGCGGAGTGGGCATGGCGGCCGTGCAACTGGCCCGGCACTGGGATGTGGAGGTGTTCGGCACCGCCTCGCCCGGCAAATGGGCCACCCTGCGCGGCCAGGGCCTGGACGCCGCGCATCTGGCGTCCTCGCGCGATCTCGACTTCGCACACCGGTTCGGCGAGGTCGACGTGGTGCTCAACTCGCTCGCGCACGAATTCGTCGACGCCTCACTGCGGTTGCTCGCGCCCGGCGGCCGATTCCTGGAGATGGGCAAGACCGACATCCGCGACCGGGACGAGGTGCTTGCCGCCCATCCGGGCCGCGACTACCGGGCGTTCGACCTGATGGACGCGGGGGCCGAGCGGATCCGGGAGATGCTGGCCGACCTGTACCGGCTCTTCGAGACCGGCGTGCTGCACCCGCTGCCCGTGACCACGTGGGACGTGCGCGGCGCGGTCGCCGCGTTCCGGCACCTGAGCCAGGCCCGGCACACCGGCAAGATCGTGCTGACCCTGCCGCCCACCCTCGGCGCCGCCCCCGACCCGGAGGGCACGGTCCTGATCACCGGCGGCACCGGCACCCTGGGCGGCCTGCTCGCCCGCCACCTCGTACACACCGCCGGGGTACGACACCTGCTCCTGATCGGCCGGCGCGGCCGGGACGCCGACGGCGCGGCCGAGTTGTCCGCCGAACTGACCGCGCTCGGCGCCCGGGTGACCATCGCGGCCTGCGACGCCGCCGACCGTGCGGCGCTCGCCGCGCTGCTCGCCGACATCCCGGCCGAACACCCGCTCACCTCGGTGATCCACGCCGCCGGCGTGATCGACGACGCGGCGCTGACCGCGCTCACTCCCGAGCGGCTGGACCGGGTGCTGCGCCCGAAACTGCACGCCGCCTGGAACCTGCACGAGCTGACCCGCGACCTCGACCTGGCCGAGTTCGTGCTGTTCTCCTCGATGGCCGGCACCTTCGGCGGTGCCGGACAGGCCAACTACGCCGCCGCGAACGCCTTCCTGGACGCGCTCGCCCAGCACCGCCGCGCCCGCGGGCTGGCCGCGACCGCGGCCGCCTGGGGCCTGTGGGCGCAGGCCAGCGGGATGACCGGACACCTGGGCGCCGAGGACCTGGACCGCATCGCCCGCACCGGCGTCGCCGCGCTGGAGACCGCCCACGCACTCGCCCTGTACGACGCGCTCCGCGCGGCCGACCGCCCCACGATCGTGCCCGCCCGCCTGGACCCGGACGCGCTGCGCGCCGCCGCTCCGACCGTACCCGCGCTGCTGCGCGACCTGGTCCGCCCGCGCGGACGCCGCGCCGCCACCGACACCGCGCCGGACGCCGCGTCCCTGGCCGCGCGGCTGGCCCGACTGCCCGAGGAGCGGCGCCGGCAGACGCTGCTGACCCTGGTCCGCACCGAGACCGCCGCCGTCCTGGGCCACGCCACCCCGGACGCGGTCGCTCCGCTGCGCCCGTTCAAGGCACTCGGCTTCGACTCGCTCACCTCGGTCGAACTGCGCAACCGCATCGGTGCCGCGACCGGCCTGCGCCTGCCCGTCACCTTGGTCTTCGACCACCCGACCCCGCAGGCCCTCGCCGACCACGTCGGCGCCGAACTGCTGGGCGTCGCGCCCGTGGTCGCCGAACCCGAGCGACCCGCCGCACACACCGACGACGACCCGATCGTGATCGTGGGCGTCGGCTGCCGCTACCCCGGCGGGGTGGCCGGACAGGACGAGATGTGGCGCATGCTCGCCGAGGGCACCGACACCATCGGGCCCTTCCCCCGGGACCGGGGTTGGGAGTTGGACACACTCTTCGACCCGGACCCCGACCGGGCGGGCAAGTCGTATGTGCGCGAAGGCGGATTCGTCGCCGACGCGGTGCACTTCGACGCCGAGTTCTTCGGGATCTCGCCCCGCGAGGCGACCTCGATGGACCCGCAGCAGCGGCTCCTGTTGGAGACCGCGTGGGAGACCTTCGAGCAGGCCGGCATCGACCCCACCACGCTGCGCGGCAGCGGTACCGGGGTGTTCGTCGGGGCCATGGCGCAGGACTACCACGGCACTTCACAGGCGATGGCCGAGGGCCAGGAGGGCTATCTGCTGACCGGGACCGCGACCAGCGTGATCTCGGGCCGGGTCTCCTACGTCCTGGGCCTGGAGGGACCGGCGGTGACCGTGGACACCGCGTGCTCGTCGTCCCTGGTCGCACTGCACCTGGCGGCGAACGCGCTGCGAGCGGGCGAGTGCGATCTCGCGCTTGCGGGCGGGGTGGCGGTGTTGACGTCGCCACAGGCGTTCATCGAGTTCAGCCGACAGCGCGGACTGGCCGCGGACGGGCGCTGCAAGCCGTTCGCGGCGGCGGCCAACGGCACCGGCTGGGGCGAGGGCGTCGGCCTGGTACTCGTCGAGCGGTTGTCCGACGCGCGCCGGCGCGGGCATTCGGTGCTGGCCGTGGTGCGCGGCTCGGCGGTCAACCAGGACGGCGCCTCGAACGGGCTGACCGCGCCCAACGGCCCCTCACAACAGCGGGTGATCCGGCAGGCGTTGCGCAACGCGGGCCTGGCCGCGACGGACGTCGACGCGGTCGAGGCGCACGGCACCGGGACCACGCTCGGCGACCCGATCGAGGCGCAGGCGCTGCTGGCGACCTACGGGCAGGACCGGCCGGCGGACCGGCCGCTGTGGCTGGGGTCGGTCAAGTCCAACATCGGGCACACCCAGGCCGCGGCCGGGGTTGCCGGGGTGATCAAGATGGTGCTCGCACTGCGGCACGGGACGTTGCCGCCGACGTTGCACGTGGACGCGCCCACACCGCATGTGGACTGGGCGTCGGGACAGGTGCGGCTGCTCACCGAGCCGGTGGCGTGGCCGGCGGGGGAGCGGGTGCGCCGGGCCGGGATCTCCTCGTTCGGGGTGAGCGGGACCAACGCGCACGTGATCATCGAGCAGGCGCCGGCGGAGAACGCGGTCGAGGCGGCGCCTGTCGAGGCCGCGCCGGTCGCCGCGCCCGGGGGAACCGTGCCGTGGGTGGTGTCCGCGCGATCCGAGGCCGGGTTGCGGGCGCAGGCGGCGCGGCTGCGGGACTGGGCCGCCGCGCATCCGGAGTTCGCCCCGGCCGACGTGGCCGCCTCGCTGGTGCGCGGGCGGGCGGTGTTCGAGCGACGGGCGGTGGTCCGGGGTCGGGACACCGGCGAACTGGTCGCCGCGCTCGGTGAGGTGGCCGATGCGCCGGCAACGGGCGAGGCGCCGACGGCGATCGGGCCGGGGCCGGTGTTCGTCTTCCCCGGCCAGGGATCGCAATGGGTGGGCATGGCGGCGGAGTTGCTGACGTGCTGCCCGGTCTTCGCGCAGACCGTCACACAGTGCGCCGAGGTGATGGACCCGCTGCTGCCGGGCTGGGCGCTGCTCGACGTGCTGCGCGGCACCGACGAGGAGACGGCGGAACTGCTGCGCCGGGTCGAGGTGGTGCAACCCGTGCTGTTCGCGGTGATGGTGGGCCTGGCCCGCTGGTGGGAGTCGTGCGGGGTGCGACCGGCCGCGGTGATCGGACACTCCCAGGGCGAGATCGCCGCCGCGTACGTCGCCGGCCACCTGACTCTGCCGGACGCCGCCCGGATCGCCGCGCTGCGGATCCGCGCGGTGCAGGCCGCCGACATGATCCGCGGCGCGATGGTGGCGGTCGCGGTATCCGCCGCGCGGGCCGAGGAGTTGATCTCCCGCACCGGCACCGGGGACCTGGTGAACGTGGGCGGGATCAACAGCCCCACCAACACCGTGCTGTCCGGCGACACCGACGCCTTGGCCCTGATCGTGGCCGACTGCGAGCGAGAGGGAGTGCGGGCGCGCTGGATCCCGGCCGCGTACTCGTCGCACTCGCCGCAGATGGACGCCGTACGCGGCGACCTGGAACGCCTGCTCGCGGGCATCGAACCCACCCCCGGGCGGGTGCCGATGTACTCCACGGTCACCGGCGGCCGACTCGCCGACGACGCGCTGCTCGACATCGACTACTGGTTCGAGAACATGCGGCGCACCGTGCGGTTCGAGGAGGCGATCGGCGCGGCGGCGGCCGACGGACACACCGTGTTCGTCGAATGCAGCTCGCACCCCGGCCTGGTGGTGCCGCTCGGCGACACCCTGGACTCGCTCGGCGTGCACGGCGCCACCCTGGAGACGCTGCGCCGCGCGGACGGCGGCGCCGACCGGCTGCTCGCCGCGCTCTCCGCGATGTTCGTGCACGGCGGCGCGGTGGACTGGGCCGGACTGCTGCCGGGTCGCCGGGTCGCGCTGCCCACGTACGCCTTCCAGCGTCGGCGGCACTGGGTGGAGCCCGTCGGACCGGCCCGAGGAGGCGCCGGCTGGGGGCAGTTCGCCGTGGAGCACCCGATCCTGGGCGCCGGGGTCGACCTGGCCGACGGCTCGGCGACCGTGTTCACCGGGCGCCTGGACACCACCACACACGGTTGGCTCGCCGACCACCTCGTGCTCGGCGAAGTGCTGGTTCCGGGCACGGTGTTCGTGGACCTGGCGCTGCGCGCGGGCGGCGCGCTCGGCTGTGCGGCGGTCGAGGAGTTGACCCTGCACGAGCCGCTGGTGTTGCCGGACGCGGACGGGGTGCGGATCCAGGTCACCGTCGAGGCACCGGACGACGCGGGTGTGCGGGCGCTGACCGTGCACTCCCGGCCCGAGGACGCGCCCGCCACCGAGCCGTGGATCCGACACGCCTCGGGCACGGTGGCCCCCGGCGCGCACCGGCCGCAGCAGGAGTCCGGGCCGTGGCCGCCGATCGGGGCGACGCCGCTGGATGTGGCGGACGTATATCGCCGGTTGGCCGAACTGGGCCTGGGCTACGGCCCGACGCTCGCCGGACTGCGGGCCGCGTGGCGGCGCGGCGACGAGCTGTTCGCCGAGGTCGCGCGCACCGCCGACGCCGAACGCGGCGCCGCCCGCTTCGGCCTGCACCCGGCCCTGCTCGACGCGGCCCTGCACGGACTGGCCCCCGGGGCGGAGCACACGGATGACGGCGCACCGACCGAGGTGCGGCCGGCCGGCGCCTGGCGCGGGGTGACGCTGGGCGGCGATGCCGGTACCGCCGGCCGGATCCGGCTGCGGGTCGTGGACGGGGACGGCGTCGAGGTCGAACTGGCCGACGAGGCGGGCCGATCCGTGGCCCGGATCGAGTCGGTGGCGCTGCGGCCCTGGACCGCCGGTCAGGTGCGGGCCGCCGGGCGGGCCCGACCGTGGCTGACCCGCTGGGAGTGGACCCGGGTCGAGCCGACCGGCACAGCGGCGGCCGGAGGTCGCTGGGCCGTGCTCGGCGCGCGGGCCTGGGACGGGGTGCCGGCCTACCCGACCGCCGCCGAACTGATCGCGGCCGTCGAGGTCGGCGTCCCGGTTCCGGATCTGGTCGCGCTGCCCGTGCGGATCGACCCGGCCGGCGGGCTCGATCCGGAGGCGATCCGGGCCACGATCCGGGCGGTGCGCGAGACCGTGCGGCAGTGGCGGGCCGAACCGCGTCTGGCGGCCTCGCGCCTGGTCGTGGTGACCCACGACGCGGTGTCGGCGCGGCCCGAGGACCGGGTCGCCGATCCGGGGGCGGCGGCGGTGTGGGGCGTGGTCCGGGCGGCCCGGGCGGCGGACCCCGAGCGGTTCGTGCTCGCCGACGTCGACGGGGAGGACGGGTCCTGGCCGGTGCTGATGGCCGAAGCGGCCGCCGGTCGCGCCGAGTTCGCGATCCGCGCGGGTACGGTGTTGCTGCCGGGCCTGGCCCGGATACCGGCGGGCGAGAGCGGCACGGCGGACTTCCGGACCGAGGGCACGGTGTTGGTCACCGTCGCGGCCGAGCCGACCGACGCGGCCGACGGCACCGACACGGTCGGCGTACTGCTGGCCCGCCACCTGGTGACCGCCCACGGGGTGCGCCGGCTGATCCTGGCCGGCGGGCCCGCCACCGGGTTGCCGCTTGCCCGGGAACTGGCCGCGCAGGGCGCGGAGATCGACGTGGTCGCATGCGACGTGACCGACCGCGCCGAACTGGCGAAGCTGCTGGCCACGATCCGCGAGCACAGCCCGCTGACCGCCGTGGTGCACGCCGCCGGACGCGCCCGGTCGGACACCGAGGCCATGCTGCGGGCCCGGGTGGACGCGGCCGTACACCTGCACGAACTCACCTGCGACGCCGACCTGTCGGCCTTCGTGCTCTGCACCGCCCTGGACGGCGTACTCGCCGATTCCGGCCGCGGCGAACACGCGGCCGGCGACGCCTTCCTGGACGCCCTGGCCCGGCACCGGCACGCCGCCGGGCTGCCCGCGCTCGCGCTGGCCTGGGCACCGGGGGACGAGCCGGCCGCCGGGCTGCTGCCGCTGCCCACCGAGCAGGCCACGGCCCTGTTCGATCGGGCCCTGGGCCTGTCCGAACCCGCCCTGATCCCGCTCGTGCCGGACACCTCGGCGCTGCGCCGGGCCGAACCGGGAGTACTGCCGGCGCTGTTGACCACGTTGGTAGCCGACCCGACCCACCGCGTCGGCGCCGCCGAGGCGGCACCCGCGCTGCTCGGCCGACTGCTCGACCTGCCGGACGACGAGCGGGAAAGCGCCCTGGTCGACCTGGTTCGCGGCTGCGCCGCCGCGATCCTCGGTCATGCCGATCCGACCGCCATCGAGACGGGAGCGGCGTTCAAGGATCTCGGCTTCGACTCGCTGACCGCCCTGGAGATGCGCAACCGACTGCGCGCCGCACTGGGTCTGACGCTGCCCGCCACGCTGATCTTCAGCCATCCCAACGCGGCGGCCCTGGGCCGGCACCTGCACGGCCTGCTGCGCCGCGAGCGCGGTGTCTCGTGGGACTCGGTGCTCGGCGAGATCGACCGGGTCGAGGCGATGCTCGCACAACTCGACGACGGGGACCGGGCCCGGGCGGCGGAGCGGCTTCGGGACCTGATCGGCGGCCCGGAAGTTCCGTCCGGTGGCCGCCGGTTCGACGCGAACGGCGACGCGGCCGGCGGCCGGGGGTTCGACGCGGCCACGGACGAGGAGCTGTTCGACTTCATCGACGGTGGGATCGAGCACTGATTCGACGACGGCGGGATCGAGGACCGACGACCGATCGCGGGGCTGGGACTCTCCCGTCCTCCTGAACAGGCAAGGAGAAGCACCGATGGCGAACGAAGACGAGCTCCGCGACTATCTGCGCCGGGCCACCACCGAACTGCGGGAAACCCGACTGCGGTTGCGCGAGACAGAGGACAAGTGGCACGAACCGCTCGCCATCGTCGGCATGCACTGCCGCTACCCGGGCGGGGTGGCCTCGCCGGACGACCTGTGGGACCTGGTCGACGCGGGCACCGACGCGATCACCGGACCGCCCCCGGGCCGGGGCTGGGAGGTGGACGAGGCCGCGAACGCGACGTCGTACCGGGGCGGCTTCCTGACCGACGCGGCCGACTTCGACGCCGACTTCTTCGGTATCTCGCCGCGCGAGGCGCTGGCCATGGATCCGCAGCAGCGGGTGCTCCTGGAGGCGTCGTGGACGGTCTTCGAGCACGCCGGGATCGATCCGACCACGCTGCGCGGCAGCCGTACCGGGGTGTTCGTCGGGGTGATCGCCAGTGACTACCTGTCGCGGTTGGCCCGGGTGCCCAAGGAGGTCGAGGGCCATCTGCTGACCGGCAGCCTGGTCAGCGTGGCGTCCGGCCGCCTCGCCTACCACTTCGGTCTGGAGGGCGCGGCGGTCACCGTGGACACCGCCTGCTCGTCCTCGCTGGTCGCGGTACACCTGGCCGGCCAGGCGCTGCGGGCGGGCGAGTGCGACCTCGCCCTGGTCGGCGGGGCCACCGTCCTGGCCACGCCCGGCGCGTTCGACGAGTTCTCCCGGCAGCAGGGCCTGGCCGGCGACGGTCGTTGCAAGTCCTTCGCGGCCGGCGCCGACGGCACCGGCTGGAGCGAGGGTGTGGGTCTGCTGCTGATGGAGCGGCTGTCCGACGCGCGCCGCAACGGACACCGGGTGCTGGCGGTGGTGCGCGGCTCGGCGGTCAACCAGGACGGCGCCTCGAACGGACTGACCGCGCCGAACGACCTGGCCCAGGAGCGGGTGATCCGACAGGCGCTGGCCAACGCCCGACTGACCGCGACCGAGGTGGACGCGGTGGAGGCGCACGGCACCGGCACCCGACTCGGCGACCCGATCGAGGCCCAGGCGCTGCTGGCCACCTACGGGCAGGACCGGCCGGCCGAGCGGCCGTTGCGGCTGGGCTCGATCAAGTCGAACATCGGCCACGCCCAGGCGGCGGCCGGGGTGGCGGGCGTGATCAAGATGGTGCAGGCGCTGCGGCACGGTGCTTTGCCGCGCACGCTGCACGTGGACGAGCCGACGCCGCACGTGGACTGGTCCGCCGGGAGGGTGGCGCTGCTGACCGAGCCGATGGCGTGGCCGGCCGGCGAACGGGTGCGCCGCGCGGGGGTGTCCTCGTTCGGGGTGAGCGGGACCAACGCGCACGTGATCGTGGAGGAGGCGCCGCCGGTCGAGGACCCGGTCGCGGCGGCCGATCCGGCCCGGCCCCTCGGCGGGGTGACGCCGTGGGTGGTGTCGGCGCGCACCGAGGACGGCCTGCGGGTCCAGGTGGAGCGGTTGCGGGAGTGGGCGATCGAGCATCCGGAGGCCGATCCGGCCGACGTGGGCCGGTCGTCGGCCTCGGGGCGGGCACTGTTCGGCCACCGGGCCGTGGTGCTCGGCCGGGACACGGCGGAGTTGGTCGAGGGATTGTCCGCCGTGGCGGACGGCGAGCCCGAGGCGATCGTGGGTGAGGCCCGACGCGGATCGGGCCGTACCGCCGTGTTGTTCACCGGCCAGGGGGTTCGCTCGCGCGGCATGGCGCGCGAACTGCACGCGGCGTTCCCGGTGTTCGCGGCGGCGCTGGACGAGGTGTGTGTCGCGTTCGACGCGGTGTTGCCGTTCTCGGTGCGCGATGTGCTGCTCGCCGAGGGCGAGGGCGAGGACGAGGACGAGGGCGTCGAGGACACCGGCGTGGCGCAACCGGCCTTGTTCGCCTACGAGGTGGCGCTGTACCGGTTGTGGACCTCGTGGGCGGCGGCGCCCGACGCGGTGGCCGGGCACTCGCTCGGCGAGGTGGTCGCGGCGTATGTGGCCGGGGTGTTCTCGCTCGCCGACGCCACCACCTTCGTCGCCGCCCGCGCCGCGCTGATGAGCGCGCTGCCGCCCGGGGGCGCGATGGTCGCGGTGGGCACGTCGGAGAGCGCCGCGGCCCGATTGCTCACCGACCACCCGGGGGTGGGCATCGCGGCGGTGAACGGGCCGACCGGCGTGGTGCTTTCCGGCGAGGCGGCGGCCGTGGCGGAGGTGGCCCGGGTGTGTGCCGAGCGCGGGCTGCGCATCTCCCGGCTGCGGGTGTCGCACGCGTTCCACTCGGCGCTGATGGAACCGATGCTGAACGAACTGGCCGAGGTCGTCTCGGGATTGACGCCGCGTCCGGCGCGGATGGCGATCGGGTCGAACGTGACCGGCCGGATCGGGTCGGCGGAGCAGTGGTGCGATCCGCGCTATTGGGTGGACCACGTGCGGCGCGCGGTGCGCTTCGGCGATGTGCTGGACGCGCTGCGCGCCGACGGGGTGCGCACGTTCGTCGAGATCGGGCCGGACGCCGCGTTGACCCCGATGGTCGCCGATGTCACGGCCGACGCGGACGACGTGGTGGCGGTCGCCACCCGGCGGCGTGACCGTGACCCGGTGACGGGTGTGGTCGAGGCGCTGGCCCGGGTGTTCGTGCACGGCGCGGCGGTGGACTGGGCGGCGCTGGTGCCCGGGCGGTGGGTCGGGCTACCCCCGTACGCCTTCACCCGGCGGCGCTTCTGGCTGGACGCCGGCACCGGCACGGGCGACCCGACCGGCTTGGGACAGGGGACGGTGGATCACCCGCTGCTCGGCGCTGTGGTCGGCCTGGCCGACGGACACGGTTCGCTGTTCACCGGGCGGTTGTCCCTGGACACCCATCCGTGGCTGGCCGATCACGTCGTCCTGGACACGGTTCTGCTGCCCGGGACCGCGTTTTTGGAACTGGCCCTGCACACCGGGCGCCGGGTGGGCTGCGACCGGGTCGAGGAACTGTCCCTGGAGACCCCGCTCGCGTTCGGCGAGCGCGGTGGTTGCCAGGTGCAGGTATGGATCGAGGCGGCCGGCCCCGACGAGCGGCGGCGGGCGATCACCATCCACTCCCGGCCGGACGACGGCGACGGCGACGAGGGGTGGATCCGCAACGCGGTGGGCACGGTCGCGCCGGTCGAGGACGAACCACCCGCCGCCGCCGACCCGACCCCTTGGCCGCCGACGGGCGCGACACCCGTGCCGATCGACGACTTCTACCCCTGGCTGGCCGACAACGGAGTCGCCTACGGGCCGTGCTTCCGGGCGGTGCGCGCGGTCTGGCGTCGTGGGGAGGAGATCTTCGGCGAGATCGCGCTGCCGGAGCAGGTCGGGTTCGAGGCCGACCGATTCGGCGTGCACCCGGCGCTGATGGACGCCACCCAACACCTCCTCGGGGTGGCCGCGTTCGCGGATTCGGCGGAGGCCGAGGGAGGCGATTTGGCGCTGCCGTTCTCGTGGCGTGAGGTACGGCTGCACACTCCCGGCGCGGCCGCGGTGCGGGCGCGGGTGGTGCGGACCGGGCCGGAGTCGGTGACGCTGAGCCTGGCCGACGAGGACGGCCGACCCGTCGCCGAGGTCGAGTCGTTGGCCGTGCGGCCGATCTCGGCCGAACAACTGCGCACCTCCACGGCGGGTCGCCGCGACCCGCTGTACACGCTGCGCTGGACCCCGCTGCCCCGGCCGTCGGCCGCGCCCGGTGTCGGATCCCCGGCGATCATCGCCGAGTCGGGCTCGGGGGACCCGTTCGCGGGCCGGCTCGGCGGCACCGTACATCCCGATCCGACCGCGCTCGGCGACGCGGTGGACGCCGGGCTGCCGGCGCCGGAGGTCGTCGTCCTCGCGTGGCCCACGATCCCGGCCGGACCACTCGGCGACGTCCCGGACCCGGACGACGTACACGCCGCCGTGAACCGGGCGTTGGCCACCGTGCAGACCTGGCTCGGGGACGAGCGCTTCACCGGCGCCCGCCTCGTCGTGGTCACCCGGGGTGCGGTCGCCGTCGCGGACGAGGAGGTGCGGGATCCGGCCGCCGCCGCCGTCGGCGGCCTGGTCCGGTCGGCCCAGTCCGAGCACCCGGACCGGCTCGTCCTCGTCGACCTGGACGATGACGCGGCCTCGCCCGAGGCGCTGCTCGCCGCGATCGGCGCGGGTGAGCCGCAACTCGCGGTACGGGCCGGGGTGGCGTACCGGCCCAGGCTCACCCGGACACCCGCGATCGAGCCGAGCGCGCCGCTGTTCGCGCCCGACGGCACGACCCTGGTCACCGGCGGCACCGGTGCGCTCGGCGCCCTGGTCGCCCGGCACCTGGTGGTCGCGCACGGGGTGCGTCGGCTGCTCCTGGTCAGCCGGCGCGGGATCGCCGCCCCGGGCGCCGGGTCGCTCGCCGCCGAACTCACCGGTCTCGGCGCGACGGTCGACGTGGTGGCCTGCGACGTGTCGGACCGGGCCGACCTGGCCAAGAAGTTGGCCGCGATCCCGTCCGCGCACCCGCTGTCCGCGGTGGTGCACGTCGCGGGTGTGGTCGACGACGGGGTGATCGGCGCGCTGACGCCCGAGCGGGTGGACCGGGTGTTGCGGCCCAAGGTCGACGCGGCGCTGCACCTGCACGAGCTGACCCGGGACGCGGACCTGACCGCGTTCGTGCTGTTCTCCTCGGTGGCCGGGGTGATCGGCAGCCTCGGCCAGGCGAACTACGCGGCCGGCAACGCCTTCCTGGACGCGTTCGCGCAGCGGCGACGCGCCCTCGGGCTGCCCGCGGTGTCCATGGCCTGGGGATTGTGGGCCGAGGAGAGCGGGCTGATGCGCGAGGAGTTCGCCGAAACCGACCGGCAACGCATCAACCGCAGCGGCGTATTGCCGCTGTCCGACGAACAGGGCCTGGCACTGTTCGACGCGGCGCTCGCGCACGGCGAGCCGATCCTGGCCCCGGTGCGCCTGGACCTGACCGCGCTGCGCCGCTTGGAGGACGAACTCCCCGCCATCCTGCGCGGATTGGTGCCCACCTCACGCCCCGACGGCGCCCGCCCCGGCGCGGCGGACACCCGCCGACTGGCCCAACGGCTCGCCGGCCGCTCCGAGCCCGAGCAGCTGCGCCTGCTCACCGAACTGACCCGCGCCCAGGCCGCCGTGGTGCTCGGCCACGCGGGCGCCGACGCGGTCGCCGCCGATCGCGCGTTCACCGAACTGGGCTTCGACTCGCTCACCGCGCTGGAGATGCGCAACCGGCTCAACACGGTCACCGGCCTGCGGCTGCCCGCCACGGTGCTGTTCGACTACCCCAACGCCGCCGCGCTGGCCCGCTTCCTGCGCGCCGAGACGCTGCGCGTACCGCAGTACACCCAGGCGGCGAACACCGGGACCAAGGACCGGACTTCGGACGAACCGATCGCGATCGTGGCGATGAGCTGCCGCTATCCGGGCGGCATCGACACTCCCGAGGAGTTGTGGCGCTGCGTCGCCGGCGGAGTGGACCTGACCTCGCCGTTCCCGACCGACCGCGGCTGGGACCTGGGTGCGCTGTACGACCCCGACCCCGACCGCTCCGGGCGCTGCTATACCCGCGAAGGCTCGTTCATGCGCGACATCGACCGCTTCGACGCCGAACTGTTCGGGATCTCCCCGCGCGAGGCGCTGGCCATGGACCCGCAGCAGCGGCTGCTCCTGGAAACCTCCTGGGAGGCGTTCGAACGCGCGGGCATCGACCCGGCCTCGCTGCGCGGCAGCAATACGGCGGTATTCGCGGGCCTGATGTACGCGGACTACGCCGCGGGGCGAGTGGGCGACGTCGGCGACGAGTTGGAGGCGTACATCGGCAACGGCAACTCGTTCGGCGTCGCCTCCGGCCGGGTCGCCTACACGCTGGGCCTGGAGGGCCCGGCGGTGACCGTGGACTCGGCTTGCTCGTCCTCGCTGGTCGCGCTGCACTGGGCGGCGCACGCGCTGCGCAGCGGGGAATGTGATCTCGCGCTGGCGGGCGGGGCGACGGTGATGTCCACGCCCAGTGTCTTCGTGGAATTCGCCCGGCAGCGCGGCCTGGCGCCCGACGGCCGGTGCAAGTCGTTCGCCGCGGCGGCCGACGGCACGGCGTGGGGCGAGGGCATCGGCATGTTGCTGGTGGAGCGGCTGTCCGACGCGCGCCGCAACGGGCATCCGGTCCTCGCGGTGCTGCGGGGCTCGGCGATCAACCAGGACGGCGCCTCCAACGGCCTCACCGCGCCCAACGGCCCGTCGCAACAGCGGGTGATCCGGCAGGCGTTGGCGAACGCCGGGCTGGCCACGGCGGATGTGGACGCGGTCGAGGCGCACGGCACCGGAACGGTGCTCGGCGACCCGATCGAGGCCCAGGCGCTGCTGGCCACCTACGGTCGGGACCGGCCGGCGGAACGGCCGCTGTGGTTGGGCTCGATCAAGTCCAACTTCGGCCACACCCAGGCGGCGGCCGGGGTGGCCGGGGTGATCAAGATGGTGATGGCGATGCGGCACGGGACGTTGCCGCCGACGCTGCACGTGGACGAACCCTCGCCACACGTGGACTGGTCGACCGGGCGGGTAGAACTGCTCGCCGAGGGGCGGCCGTGGCCCGAGGTGGGGCGGGCCCGCCGGGCGGCGGTGTCCTCGTTCGGGATCAGCGGGACCAACGCCCACGTCATCCTCGAACACGCCGACGAGGAGCCGGAACCCGCCGCCCGGACCACGGCCGGCACCGGCATCGGCGGGGTGCTGCCGTGGGTGCTCTCGGCCCGGACCGAGGCGGGCGTACGGGCCCAGGCGGCCCGGCTGCGGGACTGGGCCGGGGCCCGTCCCGAGGCCGATCCGGCCGACGTGGGCTGGTCGTTGGCTTCGGGACGGGCCGTGTTCGAGCGGCGCGCGGTGGTGTGGGGCCGGGACGGCGCGGAGTTGACGGCGGGCCTGGACGCGCTGGCGACCGGGCGGGACGCGGGGGCACGTGCCGTGCTTGCCGGCGGCACCGGTGTTTCGGGCGAGGCGGCCGTGGGGCCGGTGTTCGTCTTTCCCGGTCAGGGCTCGCAGTGGGTCGGGATGGCGGCGGAACTGCTGACCTGCTGCCCGGTGTTCGCCGAGTCGATGGTGGAGTGCGCGGCGGCGATGGATCCGCTGTTGGCCGACTGGGCACTGCTCGACGTGCTCCGGGACGCGTCCGCCGCGCTGTTGGAGCGGGTGGATGTGATCCAGCCCGTGTTGTTCGCCGTGATGGTCGGTCTGGCCCGCTGGTGGGAGTCGTGCGGGGTACGGCCGAGCGCGGTGATCGGGCACTCCCAGGGGGAGATCGCCGCCGCGCATGTGGCGGGCTTTTTGTCCCTGGAGGACGCGGTCCGGATCGTGGTGCTGCGCAGTCGGGCACTGCGGGGGCTGGCGGCCGAAGGTGACGGGATGTTGTCGGTGGGCGTGTCCGCCGAGCGTGGTCGCGAACTCGTGGCGCTGGTCGAGGGATTGTCTCTGGCGGCTGTCAACGGGCCTGCGGGCGTGGTGCTTTCCGGGCCGGTCGAGGGCCTGGCGCCGATCGCGGCCGCGTGCGAGCGCGACGGGGTTCGGGCGCGGTGGATTCCGGTGGACTACGCCTCGCACTCGGCGCGGATGGACGACGTGCGCGAGGTGTTGGCCGAGTCGCTGGCGGGGGTGGAGCCGGGGAACGGGCGGGTGCCGATGTACTCGACCGTGAGCGGGCTGAAGGTCACCGATCCGGCGGACCTGGGTGGCGAGTACTGGTTCGAAAACCTGCGCCGCACCGTGCGGTTGACCACGGCGGTCGGCGCGGCGGCGGCCGACGGGCACACCGTGTTCGTCGAATGCAGCCCGCACCCCGGCCTGGTGGTGCCGCTCGGCGACACCCTCGACGCCCTCGGGAGCACGTCCGGCACGGTCCTGGAGACGCTGCGCCGGGGCGAGGGCGGCCCCGAACGCCTGGTCGCGGCACTGGCGGCGGCGTTCGTAAGCGGCCTGCCGGTCGACTGGGCCGGGCTGCTGCACCACGACGGGGTCCGGCGGGTACAGCTCCCGACGTACGCCTTCCAGGGTCGCCGCTTCTGGCTCGAACCGGACATGGGCACGGCGCTGCCCGGTCGCACGACACCGACGCCGGTGGTGGGCGATGCCGAGGACAGCAGGCTGTGGGAGGCGCTGGCGGCGGCGGGCGCCGAGGACTTGGCGGCCGAGTTGGAGGTGGCGGCGGACGCGCCGCTGAGCGACGTGCTGCCGGCGCTGACGTCCTGGCGGGCGCGGCGGCGGGCGGACGCGACGGTGCGGTCCTGGCGGTACGGGGTGCGGTGGGAGCCGTGGGCGGCGCCGGCCGCCTCCGCCGACGGGATGGGGCGTCTGGTGCTCGTCGCTCCGGACGGGGAGGTCGGGGACGTGCTCGCCGGCGCGCTGGCCGAGTGCGGCGTCGAAGTGGTGGTGCTGTCCGCGGTGGGCGAACGGACCGCGTTGGCGCGGCGGCTGGCGGCGATCGGCGAGGAGGGTGTGCCGACGGGGGTGGTGTCGTTGTCGGCGGTGGGTTGTGCCGCCGACGCGGATCCCGTGTCCGCGCTCGCGCCGGTGCTCACGCTGGTGCAGGCGCTGGGCGACGCCGGGATCGAGGCACCGCTGTGGGTGTTGACGCGGGGCGCGGTGTCGGTGCTGGGCGAGGAGCCGGCCGGCCTGGCGGGCGCGGCCGTGCAGGGGCTCGGGCGGGTGGTCGGGCTGGAGCATCCCGGGCGGTGGGGTGGGTTGATCGATCTGCCGGAGGTGATGGACGGCCGGGTGGCCGAGACGCTGGCGGGGATCCTGGCGGCCGGCACGGGCGGCACCGACTCGGGCGAGGACGAGATCGCGATTCGGCCGCTGGGGGTGTTCGTCCGGCGGCTGGCGCGGATGGCCGGGCCGGAGGGGAGCGGGACGAGCCGGTGGCGGCCCGGTGCCACGGCGCTGGTCACCGGCGGTACCGGTGCGCTGGGCGGGCGGGTCGCGCGGTGGCTGGTCCGGGAGGGCGTCGAGCGGGTGGTGTTGGCCGGGCGGCGTGGACCCGACGCGCCCGACGCGGACCGACTGCGCGAGGAACTGGCGGCGGCCGGGGCCGAGGTGGCGGTGCTCGCCTGCGACCTGGGCGATCGCGACGCGGTGGCCGCGCTGTTGGCGGAGGTACGGGCCGGCGGCCGGCGGATCGACACCGTCGTACACGCGGCCGGCGCCGTGGTGGTCGGCCCGCTGGCGGACAGCACCGTCGCGGATCTCGCCGACGCCTCGGCGGCCAAGGTCGGCGGCGCACTGCTCCTGGACGAGTTGTCGCGGGCCGACGAGCCCGACACCGTGGTGCTGTTCTCCTCCGCCGCCGGGGTGTGGGGCGGCGCGGGGCAAGGGGCGTACGCGGCGGCCAATGCCTGCCTCGACACGATCGCCGAGCGGCGCCGGGCGCGCGGGCTGCGTACCGTCTCGATCGCTTGGGGGCAGTGGGCCGGCGGCGGGATGGCCGACGGCGCGGCCGGTGCGCACCTCGACCGGATCGGGGTGCCGGCGATGGACCCGGATCGGGCCCTGGAGGCAATGCGGCAGGCCCTGGACGAGGACCTGACCTGCGTCACCGTGGCCGACGTGGACTGGCCGCGGTTCGCCGCCGGGTACACGGCGGCCCGGCCGCGACCGCTGATCGCGGACCTGGTGGCGGCGGAGGTCGCGGCGGCGCCGGCCGTCGAAGCGCGCGGGGCGGCCGAGTCGGACGGTCCGAGCGTGTGGCGGGCCCGACTGGCGGAACTGGGCGCGGCGGAGCGGGAGGCGGAATTGCTCGCTCTGGTCCGCACCGAGGTCGCCGCGCAGTTGGGCCACGCCGACCCGGCCGCGATCGAACCCGAACGGCCGTTCCGTGACGTCGGGTTCGACTCGCTCGCGGCGGTGGGCCTGCGCAACCGACTGACCGCGACCATCGGTCTGCGGCTGCCCAGCACGCTGGTCTTCGACCACCCGACGGCCGCCGCACTGGCCGCGCACATCGACGGCGAACTCTTCGGCGAGACCGGCGGGACGGTCTCGGTCTTCGCCGAACTGGACCGCCTGGAGGCGGCGCTGGGCGAACTGGGCGCCGACTTCGCCGAACGGGGCAGGGTCGGTGACCGGCTGGCCGAACTCGCCGGGAAATGGCGGGAGATCGAAGCCGCGAGCCGCAAGGCCGAGCCCGAGGGAGCCGACTTCGCGGCAGCGGAGGACGAGGAGATGTTCGACATGCTCGGAAAGGAGTTCGGCATCTCCTGAGCGGGGCCGGCGACGACCGCCGGTCACGGGCTCGACGGCACACGGCTCGATCAGGTTCGACCAGGCAGAGGACGGACGTACGGACATGTCGAACGAAGAACGGCTGCGGCACTTCCTCCGGGAGACCGCCACGGATCTGCGCCGCACCAAGCAGCGGCTGCACGAGGTGGAGTCGGCCGCCCGCGAGCCGGTGGCGATCGTGGCGATCGGGTGCCGGCTGCCGGGCGGCGTACGCTCCGCCGAGGACCTGTGGGAGCTGGTGCGGACCGGGACGGACGCGATCGCCGGCTTCCCCTCCGACCGGGGCTGGGATCCGGCGAACGTCTACGCGGACCTGCCGGGCGACAAGGGCGGTTCGGCCGGATCCGGCGGGTCGACCACCCGGCAGGGCGGATTCGTCTACGACGCGGCCGCGTTCGACGCCGAGTTCTTCGGCGTCTCGCCGCACGAGGCGTTGGCGATGGACCCGCAGCAGCGGCTGCTCCTGGAGACCGCGTGGGAGACCTTCGAGCGGGCCGGCATCGATCCGCTGTCGATGCGGCGCAGCCGGACCGGCGTGTTCGTCGGCGCCGGCGCGCTCGGCTACGGCGGCGGGATGCGGGCGGACAACGCCGAGATCCAGGCCCATCGGGTCACCGGTGGCTCGATGTCCGTGGTGTCCGGGCGGATCGCCTACACGCTCGGTCTGGAGGGCCCGGCGGTCACCCTCGACACGGCGTGCTCGTCGTCGCTGGTGGCGCTGCACCTGGCGGCCAACGCGCTGCGCTCGGGGGAGTGCGAGCTGGCCCTGGCCGGGGGTGTCACGGTGATGGCCCGGCCGACCGCCTTCGTGGAGTTCTCCCGGCAGGGCGGATTGGCCTCGGACGGCCGCTGCCGGTCGTTCGCGGCGGCGGCGGACGGCACCGGGTGGGGTGAGGGCGTCGGGCTGCTGCTGGTGGAGCGGTTGTCGGATGCGCGGCGCAACGGCCATCCCGTACTGGCGGTGCTGCGCGGCTCGGCGGTGAACCAGGACGGCGCGTCGAACGGGTTGACCGCGCCGAACGGACCGTCGCAACAGCGGGTGATTCGGCAGGCGTTGGCGGCGGCGGGCTTGTCGGCCGCCGATGTGGACGCGGTGGAGGCGCACGGGACCGGGACGGTGCTCGGCGACCCGATCGAGGCGCACGCGCTGTTGGCCACCTACGGGCGGGACCGGCCGGCGGATCGGCCGCTGTGGCTGGGGTCGGTGAAGTCCAACATCGGGCACACCCAGTCCGCGGCCGGGGTCGCCGGGGTGATCAAGATGGTGATGGCCCTGCGGCACGGGCTGCTGCCGCGCACACTGCACGTGGATCGGCCGTCGCCGCACGTGGACTGGGCCTCGGGGCGGGTCGAGCTGCTGACCGACGAGGTGCCGTGGCCCGCGGGCGTTCGAGTGCGTCGGGCGGGTGTGTCGTCGTTCGGGATCAGCGGGACGAACGCGCATGTGGTCCTGGAGGAGGCGCCGGCGGTCGAGGGGGTTTCGGGGGAGGCGGCCGAACCCGTCCCGGGTGTCGGTGGGTTGATTCCGTGGGTGGTGTCGGCGCGCTCCCCGGAGGCGTTGCGCGCGCAGGCGGCGCGGTTGCGGGAGTTGGGGGTCGCGGATCCGGCGGACGTCGGTCGGTCCTTGGTGACGGGACGGGCGCTGCTCGACCACCGGGCGGTGGTGCTGGGCCGGGACGCCGCCGAGCTGGGGCGTGGGTTGGCCGCGTTGGCGGCGGGGTCCCCGGGTGCGGTCGAGCCGTCGGAGGGGGGAACTCCGGTCGTGGTGACCGGGAATGTGCCGCGAGCCGGCGGTGCGGGTGGTCGGGTCGCCGGGCGGGGTGCGGTGGTGTTCACTGGGCAGGGGGGTCGATTGCCCGGGATCGGGCGGGAGTTGTACGCGGCTTTCCCGGTGTTCGCCCGCGCGTTGGACGAGGTGGGCGCGGCGTTCGACGCGGTGGTGCCGTTCTCGGTCCGGGACGTGTTGCTCGGCGTGGACGGCACGGTCGGTGTCGACGCCCAGGACACCGGGGTGGCCCAGCCGGTGTTGTTCGCGTTCGAGGTGGCGCTGTACCGGCTGTGGAGTTCACTGGGGTCGGTCCCGGACTTCGTGGTCGGGCACTCGTTGGGTGGGATCGTCGCGGCGTACGTGGCGGGGGTGTTCTCGCTCGCGGACGCGGTGGCGTTCGTCGCGGCGCGGGCCCGGTTGATGAGCGCGTTGCCGGGCGGGGGCGCGATGCTCGCGGTGGGGGCGAGCGAGGCGCAGGTCACCGCGCTGTCGAATGGGCTGCCGGTGTCGATCGCGGCGGTCAACGGACCGGCGAGTGTGGTGGTTTCGGGCGCGGTGGCGGCGGTGGACGAGGTGGCGGCGCGGTGTGCGGCGCGCAGTTGGCGCAGTTCGCGGTTGCGGGTCTCGCACGCCTTCCATTCGGTGCTGATGGAGCCGATGTCGGCGGAACTGCGGGACGTCCTGGCCGGGTTGTCGTTCGGGCCGCCGCAGATCGGGTTGGTGTCGGATACCACCGGGCGGGTTGTCACAGCCGAGGAGGTGGGCGATCCGGAGTACTGGGTGCGGCATGTGCGCGACGCGGTGCGGTTCGCGGACGCGGTCGGCACGTTGCGTGAGCGGGGTGTGGCCACCTTCGTGGAACTGGGTCCGGACGCGGCGTTGACCGCGATGGTGGCCGAGTGCACGGCGGGGGCGGGCGAGGTGCTGGGGGTGCCGGCCCGGCGGCGTGGCCGACCGGCCGTGGCGACGCTGGCCGGCGCGCTGGCCACGGCGTTCGTGCGGGGGCTGCCGGTGGACTGGGTCGGGGCCCTCGGCGGCCCGGGCGGGCGGCGGGTGGAGTTGCCGACCTACGCGTTCCAGGGGCGGCGCTACTGGCTGGAGCCGGCGCAGGCCTCGGTGACGCCGGCCGGGCCGGATTCGGTGGACGGCCCCCTGTGGGATGCGGTCGAGCGGGCCGGGACGGGGGAACTGGCCGCGATCCTGGCGGTGTCCGAGGACGCGCCGCTGCGCGAGGTGGTACCGGCGCTGTCGTCCTGGCGAGCCCGGCGGCGGGTGGACGCGACGGCCGCGTCGTGGCGCTACGCGGTGCGGTGGGAGCCGTGGGCGGGTGAATCGCCCGACGCGGCCGCGTTGTCCGGGCGCTGGCTGCTCGTGCACCCGGCGGCGAGCGACCTGGCGGACGCGCTGGCCCGGGAGCTGACCGAGCGTGGCGCCGAGGTGGTGCGGGTCGGGGGCGAGGGCATCGGGTCGCACGTCGGAACCGAACCCGTCGCCGGAGTGGTGTCGTTGATCGGCTCCGGTTCGGGCTCCGGCTCCGGTTCGGGTTCGGGTTCGTGTTCGGGCGCCGGCTCCGGCTCCGGTTCGAGTTGCGGCTCCGATTCGGGGCCGGGTTCGTGCGCGGGTGACGACTGCGCCGACCTCGTGGCCGCCGTTGTGGCGATGGGCGAACAGCTCGCGGAACTGCGCCGGTTCGAGGTCGCCGCCCCGCTCTGGTGTGTGACCCGGGCGGCAGCGTCGGTCCTGGGCGAGGACCTGGCCGATCCCGTGGGCGCCGGGCTGTGGGGCAGGGGCCTGGTGGCGAGCCTGGAGCAGCCCGGGTGCTGGGGCGGCCTGGTCGACCTGCCGGCCGCCGCGGATGCCCGCGCGCTGGGGGCGTTGGCCACGATCCTGGCCGGGGCTTCGGCCGAGGACCAGTTCGCCATCCGCCCGCTGGGCGTGTTCACCCGACGGCTGACCCCGCTGCCGGCCGAGGGGTCGGGCCGGGCGGTGCGTACCCGCGACGCGGCGCTGATCACCGGCGGCACCGGCGTGTTGGGCGCGCACACCGCCCGCTGGCTGGTCGCGCACGGCACCGAGCGGGTGATCCTGCTGGGCCGACGCGGCGCGCGGGCACCCGGATTCGACGCACTGCGGGCCGACCTCGAGGCGGCCGGCGCCGAGGTGGTGGCGATCGCCTGCGACCTGACCGCGCCCGACGCGGCGGACCGGCTGCGTGCCGCGTTGCCCGCGACGGGTGCGCCGATCCGTACCGTCGTGCACGCGGCGGGCGTGCCCGGATCGCCCACCGCGACCGGTGCCGACGCCGTCGCGGACACCGTCACCGCCAAGGTCGCCGGCGCGCTGGCCCTGGACGCGCTCTTCGGGGCGGACCGGGCCCTGGACGCGTTCGTGCTCTACTCCTCCGGCGCGGGCGTATGGGGCGGCGCCGGACAGGGCGCCTACGCGGCGGCCAACGCCTTCCTGGACGCGCTCGCCGTCCGCCGTCGGCAACGCGGCCTGCCCGCCACCGCGATCGCGTGGGGACCGTGGGCGGCCGGCGGGATGGCGGCCGGCGAGGGCGAACGGCTCCTGGCCCGGGTCGGCGTACGGGCGATGGACCCGGCCGCGGCGCTGACCGCACTGGGCCGGGCGCTGGTCGAGGACCTCACCTGCGTGACGGTGGCCGACCTGGACCGGCCCCGATTCGCGGCCGGCTACACCTCCGCCCGTCCCCGGCCGCTGATCACCGACCTGATCGACGCGGAGCCGGCGACCGCGGTCGCCCCGCCGACCCGGCCCGGGGGAGCGTGGGACCCGGCGGTGACCCGCTCGCCGGCCCGGCTCGCGGCCGAACTGCTCGACCTGGTCCGCGCCGAGGTCGCCGCGCAACTCGGCCACGCGGGCGTCGAGGCGATCGAACCCGACCGGCCGTTTCGCGACCTCGGCTTCGACTCGCTGGCCGCCGTCGGATTGCGCAACCGCGTCGCCGAGGCCACCGGGGTACACCTGGCCGGCACCCTGATCTACGACCACGAGACGCCCGCGGCCCTGGCCGCACACCTGGCCGACGCCCTGCGCGAGGGTGTGCCCCGGACCCGCCCGGTGTCGACGGCGCCCGGCGGCGCCGAGGACTCGAACGAATTGCTCGGCACGGTCTACCGCAAACTGGCCCTGCTCGGCCGGATGGACGACGCGGAATCGCTCCTGGTCGGCGCGGCCGGCCTGCGGCAGACCTTCGAGGACCCGAACCGGCTCCCGGAGACACCCGGCTTCACCCGGCTCGCGCGCGGACCGGCGCGGCCCCGGGTGATCTGCTTCCCGCCGTTCGCGCCGGTCGAGGGCGCCATCCAGTTCGGCCGGTTGGCGGGCACGTTCGAGGGCCGGCACGACACGGCGGTGGTGACCGTACCGGGCTTCCGGCCCGGCGAGCCGCTGGCCGCCTCGCTGGACGTGCTGCTCGACCTGCTGGCCGAGGCGACGCTGCGGTGCGCCGGGGACGACCCGTTCGCCGTGCTCGGCTACTCCTCCAGCGGCTGGCTCGCCCAGGGGGTGGCCACCCGCCTGGAGGCGACCGGCCGTACGCCCGCCGGGGTGGTACTGCTCGACACCTACCTGCCCGCCACGATGTCGCGGCGCATGCGCAAGGCGATGAACTACGAGGTGATCGTGCGCCGGCAGGCGTTCACCGCGCTCGACTACACCGGGCTGACCGCGATCGGCACCTACCGCCGGATGTTCCGGGGCTGGGAGCCCAAGCCCGGCTCCGCGCCGACGCTCGTGGTGCGGCCCTCACGCTGCGTCCCGGGCTCGCCGGAGGAGCCGATGACCGGCGAGGACTGGCGTTCCACCTGGCCGTACGAGCACACGGCCGCCGAGGTGGAGGGCGACCACTGCACGATGATCGGCGAACACGCGGAGCAGACCGGTGCGGTGGTGTGCGCGTGGCTGGCCGGTGACAGGACGGTTTCGAACGACACGAGGGAAGGCACGGCATGACCGACCCGCGCTATCCGCGATACCCGCAACCCGGCTCCGTCGACCATCTCGACGCGGAGTTCCTGGTCCACCGGGCCGCGATCCAGGATCTCGTCGCCGCGTACAGCCTGCTCTACGACGCGGGCGACTACGACGGGCTCGGCGACCTTTTCACCGAGGACGCGACGTACGCGTTCACTCCCGCCCCCGAGGGATTTCCGCCCTCGGTGTCCGGCCGGGACAAGATCGTCGCGGCGATGGCCGCGCTGCGCGAGCACAACCTGCGCACCCGGGCCGCCCACCAGCGGCACTTCGTGACCAACACGGTGATCACCCGCCTCGACGGCGACACCGCCGAGGCGCGGTCGCTGATGGCGGTGGCGTTCGCCCATCCGCGGGACGGCCGCCAGGAGTTCACCCGCAGCGGGGTGTACGCCGACGTGCTGGCCCGGCAGGGGAGCCGGTGGCGGATCGCCGACCGGCACCTGTGGTTGGCCGAGTTGCCGGCGTCGCGTCCCGGCGACACATCAGCTCCCGAGGAGAGTCGGCCATGATTCCCGTGCTCGAACTGGTCCAGATCTCCACACTCCCCGACGCCGAACGGGAACTGGAGCAACTGGCCCGGCGGTACCCGATCATCCGCACCCGACAGGTCGGCGGCATCGAGGCGTGGACCGTGCTCGGCGCCGGACTGACCCGGCAACTCCTCGGCGACCCACGGCTGTCCAACGACCTGCACACGCACGCGCCGCACGCGGCCCAGTCCGCCGACGGTCCGACCGTGCTGTTCGAGCAGGACAATCCGGACCACGCCCGCTACCGCCGCCTGGTCAGCGCCGCGTTCGCGTCGCGGGCCGTGCGCAACCTGGAACCGCGGATCGTCGACATCGCGCGCACACTGCTCGACCGGCTGCCGGCCGAGGGCGGCACGGTGGACATCGTCGAGGCGTTCGCCAACCCGTTCCCGCTGGAGGTGATCTGCGAACTGCTCGGGGTGCCGATGGCGGACCGCGAGGTGTTCCGCACCCGGGTGGAGAACATGGACTCGCCCTCGACGGCGGTACGCCGGGCGGCGATGGACGCGTTCGTCGCCTACTGCGCCAACCTCGTCGACGCCAAGCGCGCCGAGCCGACCGAGGACCTGCTGAGCGAGCTGGTACAGGCCGAACTCGACGACGGATCACGGCTGTCGGCCAACGAACTGATCGGCTTCGGCTCCGTGCTGCTGTTCGCGGGGCACGTCACCACGGCCTACCTGATCGCCGCCGCACTGTACGAACTCATCACCCACGACGACCAGTTGGCCGCACTCCGGGCCGATCCCACGCTCGTGGAGGGCACCGTCGAGGAGGCGCTGCGCTTTCGCGGCTCGTTGTTGTCCACCACGAACCGGGTGGCGCTGACCGACCTGGAGATCGGCGGCGTGCTCGTGCGCCGGGGCGACCTGGTGCGCTTCCTGCTCTCCGCCGCCAACCGCGACCCGGCGATCCGCGAGGACCCGCACACCTTCGACATCACCCGGTCCACCACCGCCCACCTGGGCTTCGGCCACGGCCCCCACTTCTGCCTCGGCCAACGCCTGGCCCGCCAGGAGATCAAGGTCGCCCTCACCGAGATCGTCACCCGCTTCCCGACCCTCGAACTGGCGGTCCCGGCGGAAAAGCTGCGCTGGCGCGCCTCGGACTTCCTGCGCGGCCTCGCCGAACTACCCCTGACCTACGCCCCGTGACCACCGACGAGGAAAGGCGGCCCGAACCCGGGCCGCCCGGGCTTCGCGGCGGTCCGCCGGTACTCGGCGAGTGTGACGCGCCGCCGCCCTCGCCGACCTGCCGCCGACCGCCTCGGGGTCGACCCGGCCGTGGACCCGCACCCCCACGCCCCCGGCGCCCCGGTCGCGGCGATGACCCGTCGGGTGGTGACCGGTCTTCGTCCGCGCGGACACATCTTCGGCACGCCGCTCGTGTACGGACCCGAGGCTCCCGGTCCGATCGCGGGCGATACTCGGGAAACGTCGGGGCCCGGGGAGGCGGCGGGTTCCCATACCCGAGAGGTTCCACATGCAGCCCGACCCGCGGTTCGACCCGCAACCCGACACGGCCGTCGAAACGCCCGTGGACGATCACGCCGCCGGCGCGCCCGGAGACCGGCTCGTCGACCTCGTCGTCCGGGCCGGCTCCCTCGTCGACGGCAGCGGATCCCCCGCGTACGACGGCGACCTCGCGATCGACGGCGGGCGGATCGTCGCACTCGGCGACATCGGCGCCATCACGGGACGTGACGAGATCGACGCGCGGGGCTGCGTGGTGTGTCCGGGCTTCGTCAACGTGCTGAGCCACGCCTATTTCACCCTCCAGCAGGACCCCCGCGGCCTGTCCGACCTGTACCAGGGCGTGACCACCCAGATCTTCGGCGAGGGCCTCTCCCTCGGCCCGGTGACGGAGGCGATGGCCGCGAACATGATCGAACTCTTCGGCGCGCTCCCCGAGGGCGCCCGCGCCGCCTGGCCGCGCCTGCGCGACTTCCTGGTCCACCTCGAATCCACCGGCGTCGGCCAGAACGTCGCCAGTTTCGTCGGCGCCGACAACCTGCGGATGTCCGTCGCCGGCATCGAGGGCCGCCCGCTCGACGACGACGAACTCGCCCGCGCGTGCGCCCTGCTCGACGAGGAGTTGGCGGACGGCGCGCTCGGCGTCGGCTCGGCCCTGATCTACCCGCCGGGCACCTACGCCGACACCCGCGAACTCACGGCCTACGCACGGGTGTTGGCCCGGCACGACGCGCTGTACATCTCGCACCTGCGCAACGAGGGCGACCGCCTCCTGGAGGCCGTCGACGAACTCCTCGACATCGCCCGGGACTCCGGCGCGCGCGCCGAGATCTACCACCTCAAGACCGCCGGCCGGGACAACCGACCCAAGATGCGCCGGGTCCTGGAGCGGATCGAGTCCGCCCGGGCGGCCGGCATCGAGGTCACCGCCGACATCTACCCCTACGCCGCCGGCAGCACCCTGCTGGCCTCCGCCATCCCCCCGCCCTTCCACCTCGGCGGCGCCGACCGGCTGCACGAGCGTCTGGGCAACCCCGCGGACCGTGCGACCATCACCGCCGCCATTCGCGACGGCGGCGACTGGGAAAGCCTGTGGCGGATGAGCGGCGGGGCCGCCGGCGTCGTGGTCCTGTCCCACCATCCGGAGATCGACGTCCCCGCCGGCTCCACCATCGCCGACATCGCCGAGGCCCGAGGCGACGCCGACCCGATCAGCACCCTCCTCGACATCGTCCTGGCCGCCCCGCACGCCGACGCCGCCTACTTCATCGGCGACGAGGACAACACCCGCCTGGCGTTCGCCCACGACTGGGTCTCGGTCGGCTCGGACTCCGACGCCCCGGCCGCCGACGAACGTTTCGCCGACCACCCGGTCCACCCCCGGGCCTTCGGCACCTTCGCCCGCGTGCTCGGCCGCTACGCCCGCGACGAGGCCATCGTCACCCCGGAGGAGGCCATCCGCCGGATGACCTCCCTGCCCGCCACGAACCTGCGCCTGCGCGACCGCGGCCTCCTCACCCCCGGCGCACACGCCGACGTCGCGATCCTCCGACTCGCGGACGTCGAGGACACCGCCACCTACGCCAACCCCAAAAGCTACGCCCGAGGCATGCGCCACGTCCTGATCAACGGCATCCCGGCACTGCGCGACGGCGCCCCCACCGGCGCCCTCCCCGGCCGGGCACTGCGCCGCGACACCCCCTGACCCGAGCACCCCGGCCGTCGACGACAACGCCACCACCTCGCCTCCGCTCGTCCCGGGAACGCGCGGATTGTCAAACGGGGAGAGTCCCCGTATCGTGAAGTCGCCCGCCCCCCAAGTGGTCTGCCCTCCGCGCGTGTTCGGGCCGTCGAGGGATCCACCGGCACGCGGATCGACGTGCTCGGGGGTGGGTCCGAGAGCACGATCGCCGGGCCTGCCGAAGGGAACCAACGATGAGCGACGTACCGGATGTTCGTCTGTCCGTGCTGGACATCTCACCGGTGTTCGAGGGTTCGACCGCCACCGACGCGCTGCGTGAGACCATCGAACTGGCGCGCCGGGTCGAGGAGATGGGCTACCACCGGTACTGGGTGGCCGAACACCACGCGATGCGCAACATCGCCAGTTGTTCGCCGCCGGTGTTGATCGGCCGGATCGCCGACGCCACCACTCGGATGCGGGTGGGCGCGGGCGGGGTGATGCTCGCCAACCACGCGCCGCTGGTCGTGGCCGAGCAGTTCGGCACCCTGGAGGCGCTGCACCCGGGGCGGATCGATCTGGGCGTCGGCCGGGCGCCGGGCACCGATCCCGGTACGGCGCGCGCGCTGCGCCGGGTGGTCGCGCCGGGGGAGCAGGACGATTTCCCGCAGCGGCTGGTCGAGTTGATGAGCTACTTCGAGCCGGCCGCCTCGCCGGACTCCGCCGCCGTGCTCGCGGTGCCCGCGCAGGGCGCGCGGATGCCCACCTGGCTGCTGGGCACCAGCGGCTACAGCGCGCGGATGGCCGGCATGCTGGGCCTGCCGTTCGCGTTCGCGCACCACCTCGCCCCGGCCGGCGCGGCGGCGGCGCTGGATGTGTACCGGACCACCTTCCACCCCTCGCCGGAACTGGACCGGCCGTACGCGATCCTCGCGGCGATGGTGATCGCGGCGGACAGCGACGAGCGGGCGCGTTGGCTGGCCGGGCCGATGGCGCTGACCTCCCTGCTGCACCGCACCACGGGCATGCCGGGCCTGCATCCCACACCGGAACAGGCGGCGCGGCGCTCGTACACCGCCCAGGAGCGACGGTTCATCGAGGAGCGGCTGGACAACCACCTCATCGGCGGCCCGGACACCATCCGTCGTCGGGTCGGCGAACTGGTCCGGGAGACCGGCGCGGACGAGTTGATGGCGCTCGGCCTGATCCACGGTCTGCCCGAACGGGTGCACTCCTTCCGCCTGTTGGCGGACGCGGTCCGGGTCGGCGAACCCGCCGCGGAGCACACCGCCCGCTGAGCGAGGTGGGCGTCCGCGCGAACCGCCGCCGACGCCCCGCACCCGCCGCCTACGCGCCCGCCGCCCGCGCGAGCCCGCTCAGCGTGTGCGCAGCCCGTCGAAGAGCAGCGAGATGAGCTGGTCCGTCGGGTCGGTGCCGGTCGTGCTCATCTCGGCGGTCAGCGAGATCGCGTTGGCGAACCGCAGCAGCACCAACTCGTCGATGTCGCCGCGGATGGCGCCCTCCCGCTGCGCCCTGGCGAGCAGGTGGGCCGCCGCCGACCGGATGGTGGCCCGACACCACGACGCCAACTCGGCGCTCTCGTCGCGCAGGGCGATCTCCAGCAGACCCTTCAGGCCCTCGTAGACCCGCAGTCGGGACACCGCCAGGCGCAGCCAGTCGGCCAGCGCCTCGACCGGGTCGCCGGACGGTGACGCCGCCCACGCGTGGTCGCCCAACTGTTGGATCTCGTCCCGGTAGACCGTTTCGAGGAGCACCTCGCGGGTGGGGAAGTGGCGGTAGAGGGTCGCGTTGCCGACTCCGGCGCGCTTGGCGATGTCGTCGAGCGAGGTGCCCGCGCCGTTCTCGGCGAATGCCTCGCCGGCCGCGACGAGCAGCCGCTCGTAGTTGCGGCGGGCGTCGGCCCGCGTCGGCGGTTGCCGCGGACCGGTGGGCCTCGCGGGGTCTCCGGAGGTGACCGTCATGTGAACGTCCCTACTGCGTGACATCAGGGCGTCGCGTCGGCGCGCCCTGGGCCGCCGAGCAGGTGCCCATGATAGTCCCCGCCCTGCTCAGAGCCCTGATGCGGACACCGCTTGAGAAAACGGGGACTATCCCTGTATTGTCGGAACGGCTAATCGGGGACAGTCCCTGGATAATCCGTCGTGACGCCGTCCGCGTGCGAGTGTGAAGTTCCCACGACCATCGGGACCCAGGCGTCGAGAGTCCGCGTAGGAGAGAAATGCCCGAGGACCACACCGACACCGTCGCCGACAGCCGTGCGCTGTCCGGTGAGACCGAACGTGCGGCGGCGGCGCCCGCGGCGCCGCACTCCGGAATCATCCTGGCGATCATCGCGGTGTGTTATCTGATGATCAGCGTCGATGCCACGGTGGTGAACATCGCACTGCCGAAGATCCAACAGGACCTCGGCTTCTCGCGCACCGGGCTGGCCTGGGTGATCAACGCCTACACCCTGGCGTTCGGCGGCCTGCTGCTGTTCGGTGGCCGGATCGGCGACATCCTGGGCAAGCGCCGCATGCTCGTCCTGGGCACGGTCATCTTCACCGTCGCATCCCTGGTCGGCGGCCTGGCCCAGAACCCGGAGCTGCTGATCGCCGCCCGGGCCGTCCAGGGTGTGGGCGCCGCGCTGGCCGCGCCCAGCACCATGTCCCTGATCGTCACCAACTTCGCCGAAGGCGCCCCCCGGCACAAGGCGCTCAGCGTCTACTCGGCCACCGCCGGCGCCGGCGGATCGATCGGCCTGATCCTCGGCGGCGTGCTCACCGACTGGGCCTCGTGGCGCTGGGTGTTGTTCATCAACGTGCCGATCGGACTGGCCGTCGCGCTGCTCGCCCCCCGCTACATTCGTGAACCGGAGCACCGCAAGAGCAGGATCGACTACCTCGGCACGGTCACCTCGACCGTCGGCATGGTCGCCCTGGTGTACGCCTTCATCCGCGTCCCCGACGACGGCTGGGGCGACGCGACGACCATCGCGTCCTTCGTGCTGGCGGGGGTCCTGCTGGCCGCGTTCGTGGTGATCGAGACGAAGATCGACCCGCCGATCCTGCCGCTGCGGCTGTTCGCGCACCGCAACCGTTCCAGTGCCTACCTCAACGTGCTGCTGCTCACCGCGAGCATGCTCGGCATGTTCTTCTTCCTGAGCCAGTACATCCAGGACGTGCTCGGTTTCAGCCCCGCCGCATCCGGCTGCGCCTTCCTGCCCATGACGCTCGGGATGTTCGCCACCGTGACCCAGGTGCCCAAGCTGCTCAAGCGGTTCGGCGCCAAGCTCTTGATGATCGTCGGCGCGGCGCTGATGACCGGTGCCTTCTTCTGGTTCACCCGGCTCACCGAGGACAGCTCCTTCTGGACCGGTGTGTTCGGACCGCTGCTGCTGTTCGGCATCGGCATGGGGCTGAGCTTCATGCCGATGAACGTCACGGTGATGGCCGGGGTCGAGCCCAGGGACGCGGGCGCCGCCTCCGGCGTGCTCCAGACCATGATGCAACTCGGCGGCGCGCTCGGACTCGGCATCCTGGTCACCGTGTTCGGCACGGCGAGCAAGAACGCCGCGGACGGCGACCGGCACGGCGCCTCGCCCTCCGAGTGGACGCAGCACGTCTTCAGCGAGGGCATGCAAAGCGCGTTCCTGGCCGGTACCGCCTTCGTGGGCGCCGCCCTGCTGATCGCGATCTTCGTGATCAAGGGCCCGCCCAAGCCCAAGCCGTCGAGCTGATCGGGTCCCGGACGGGCCCCGCCCGGGGCCCGTCCGGGCGGGATGACCGGTGTCGTTTCAGAGCGGTTTCAGAGCGATTTCAGCGGCACCCGATACACCCGTCACACCGGTCACACCGACACGACGAAGGAGTCCGGATGCGTTCCAAGATCGCACGAACGTCGATAGAGGCAACATACGTGCGTGCGGAGGAGAGTCGGCGCCCCGACCGCCTCTTCGACGACCCCTTCGCGCCGCTGTTCATCGCGGCGTCCGAGCAACACGAGAGCGACCCGGCCGAGGTCGAGGCCCGAGCCACCTGGAAGCAGATCCTCAGCTTCAACGTCATCGTGCGCACACGCTTCTTCGACGAATACCTGCTGGCGGCCACCGAGGCCGGGTGTCGGCAGGTCGTTCTGGTCGGCGCCGGCCTGGACGCCCGCGCCTACCGCCTGGACTGGCCGGCCGGCGTCCACCTGTACGAGATCGACCTCGGCGACCTGCTCGACTTCAAGAACGAGGTGTTGGACGCCGCCGACGCCCGACCGCGGTGCGCCCGCGACGTGTTGATGACGGACCTGCGCGACGACGACTGGCCGGCCCGTCTGGTCGCGGGCGGGTTCGACCCCACCGTGCCCACGGCCTGGCTGGTCGAGGGCGTACTCGGCTACCTCACCGCGGACGAGGCGGCCCGACTGCTCGGCATGATCGGCGACCTGTCCGCGTCCGGCAGCCGGATGTCGTTCGAGCACGCCAACCTGGACAAGTCCGCGTTCCTCGCCGAGGCCAAGGCGGTGCCCGGACTGGCCGAGATCGCCGCCATGGCCAAGGGCGGTCTCGGTGAGGGCACGATGCCCTGGCTGGGCGAGAACGGCTGGGACGCCCGACTGCTGGACCGGGCCGACGTGGCCGCCTCCTACGGCCGTCAGGCGCAGGGGCGGTCCAACGGTGGCCTCCTGACCGCCGTGCGCCGGTAACTCACACCTACCCGCACGGCTCTCCCGAGTGTCCGGCCCCTACGGTTCCCCGTGCCGTGGGGCCGGACACTCGTCGTTCGTCCGAACTCCCGCCGCGGACACGGCAAACGGCCGCCGCGGTGCAACTTCCGCGACGGCCGTCGACGGGCGCGGGGCACGCGCCCCGGTTTCACGTGGCGGAGTCGGCCAACGGCTCGGCCCGGGCGAACGCGTCACCGACCCTGGGCAACGCGGCGAGCAGCGACCGGGTGTACTCGTGCGTCGGCCGGTCGAAGACGTCCCGCGCGGTACCGGTCTCGACCACCTTCCCGTCGTGCATCACCAGCACCCGGTCGCTGAGATGGCGGATCACCCCCAGATCGTGCGAGATGA
The DNA here is from genome assembly GCF_042793325.1 of Embleya sp. NPDC056575. Lineage (NCBI taxonomy): Bacteria > Bacillati > Actinomycetota > Actinomycetes > Kitasatosporales > Streptomycetaceae > Embleya > Embleya sp. NPDC056575. The sequence continues at coordinate 99,169 of NZ_JBHTVA010000004.1, read as the reverse complement.
ACAGCAGCGCCACCCCCAACTCCTGCCGGAGGTCGCCCAGCAGGTCCAGAATCTGGGCCTGGACCGACACGTCCAGGGCCGAGACCGGTTCGTCGCACACGATCACGTCCGGCTCCGAGGCCAACGCCCGTGCGATGGCGACCCGTTGGCGCTGCCCGCCGGACAGTCGTCGGGGCCGGGCGTCGGCGAGCGCCGGGTCCAGGCCGACCAGGGTGAGCAGTTCGGCGATTCGGGCACGGTGCCGGCGCACCTCCCGGCGTGAGGTGCCGCCCAAGCCCTCGGCGATCAGCCGCGCGACGGTGTACCGGGGGTCGAAGGAGGCGAGCGGCTCCTGCGGGACGAACTGGATCCGCCGGCGCAGCGGACGGCGATCGCGCTCGCGCCGGTGCGACCACGGACTTCCGTGCAGGGTGACCTGCCCCTCGTCCGGTTCGAGCAGGCCCAGTACCAGTTGCGCGGTGGTGCTCTTGCCGGAGCCCGACTCGCCGACGATGCCCAGCGTCTCGCCCGCGCCCAGGGTGAACGAGACGTCGTCCACCGCGAGCCGTCGACTCCGGTCGGGGCCGGGGAAGGACTTCGACAGATGCGCGGCGGCCAGGACCGTCTCCCCGGGCGCGCGCCCCTCGGCCCGCGAGACCCGGTCGGCCGGTGTCCAGGGCGCGTCGAGGCGGCGGCAGCGCGCGGTGTGCGTGTCGCCGATCGACACCGGCACCGGCTCCTCGACCCGGCACGCGTCCTCGGCCAGGGGGCAGCGCGGCGCGTAGTGGCATCCCCGGGCGACCGGAGCGGCGACGTCGGCGCGGTGCTGCCCGGCGGACAACCGGGTGTCCCGGTCCTGCCCGGCCGGGATCGCGGCGAGCAGATGCCGGGTGTACGGGTGGCGCGGGTCGGTCAGCAGTTCGCGGGCGGTGCCCTCCTCGACGAACACCCCGTCGTACATCACCGCGACCCGGTCGGCGAGTCGGGCCACCACGGCCAGGTCGTGGCTGATCAGCAGGATGCCGGTGCCGGCGTCGCGCTTGGCGGCGAGCAGGTCGAGGATCCGCGCCTGCACGCCCACGTCCAGGGCCGTGGTCGGCTCGTCGGCGATCAGGATCGGCGGATCGGCGGCCATCGCGGCGGCGATCAGGGCGCGTTGGCGCAGGCCGCCGGAGAGCTGGTGCGGATACTGCCGGGCCCGCAGCGCCGGTTCCGGGACGCGGGCGCGCTCCAGCAGCTCCACCACGCGCGGTACCGCCTCGGCCCGGCGCAGCAGGTTGTGCACCCGCAGGGTCTCGCCGACCTCGGCGCCGACGGTCCGCACCGGGTCCAGCGCGGACAGCGCGTCCTGCAGCACCAGGCCGACGCGCAGGCCGCGGATCCGGCGCAGCCGCTGTGCCGAGGCGGTGCGCAGGTCCTCGCCGTCCACGCACAGCCGGTCGGCGCGCACCCGCGCGCCCGGACCGGCGAGTCCGACCAGGGAGCGTGCGGTCACGCTCTTGCCCGAGCCGGACTCCCCGACGATCGCCAGCACTTCACCGGCCCGCAGGTCGAAGTCGACACCGCGGACCGCGTCGACCCGACCGCGTCGGCCGCTCGGGAAGAAGACGCGCAGGTCGCGCACACTGAGCAAGGGTTCACCGCGATCAGTTGCCATCGGTGGACCTCCCGTCGAATCGTTGCCGAAGGCTCCGTCCCACCACGTTGATCGCGACGACGGTCACGCTGATCGCCAGCCCGGGAAAGACCGCCGTGGCCCAGGCCGAGCCGAGATAGTCGCGTCCCTCGGAGAGCATCGATCCCCATTCCGAGGACGAGTCCTTCGGTCCCAGGCCCAGGAAGCTGAGCGCGGAGCCCGCGAGGATCGCGGTGCCGATGTTGACGGTCGCCAGGACCAGCAGCGGCGGCATCGTGTTCGGGAGCAGGTGGGTGCGGTAGGCACTCCAACGGCTGCGGCCGAAGACGATCGCCATGCGTACGTAGTCGGCCTCGCGCACCACCAGTGCCTGACCCCGGGCCAGTCGCACGAAGCCCGGCGTGAGCGAACAACTGATCGCCAACATCGCGTTGCCGGTGCCCGGGCCCAGCACGGCCACCAGGACCATGGCCAGGATCAGGCCGGGAAAGGCCAGGAAGACATCGGTGATCCGCATGATCAGCTCGTCGGCGACCCGGCCCGCGGTCGCCGCCACGACCCCCAGGATCGAGCCGGCCGCGACCGCGATGACGGTGGCCCCGACGCCGATCTCCAGGGACGGTCGGGCGCCGTCGACGATGCGGCTGTAGATGTCGCGGCCCAGTTGGTCGGTGCCGAACCAGTGCTCGGCACTGGGGCCCGACAGCGCCTGTACCGGCTCGATGGCGTCCGGTGCCCGCGTGGTCAACAGATCCGGCCACAGCGCCGCGAGGGCGACGAAGGCCAGGACCACACCGGCCACGACGAGGCCGGGTCCGGCCCCGGCCGCGGTGCGCCGACGGGCGGACGGCGGGACCGGAGCGGCTTCGATCGCCGCGATGCCTGCGCCGCTCATCGGCGGTCCATCCCTTCGAGTCCCACGGTGGATCCGGGCTTGCCGCAAACGTGCCGGGCGTGCGCGAGGCGGGCCCGGGTGGGCGCGCTCACGCGGCCTCCGCCGAGGCGCGCGGCGCGGGTACGTGCGGCCGGCCCCGACGCAGGACCAACCGGGGGTCGGCGAGCGTGCCGAAGCCCGTGCGCGGATCGTCGTCGACCACGACCGCGTCCGCGTCCAGGCCGATCGCGATCCGGCCGATCCGGTCGGCCAGGCCCAGCGCGTCCGCCGCGTTCGTGGTGGCCATCTCCAGCACCGCCCGCGGCGGCAGTCCGGCTCGTACGTACCACTCCAGACCCTGCGCGTACGCCTCGAACGGAGCCTGGGCGATGCCCGCGTCGGTGCCCGCGATCAGCCGTACGCCCGCCTCGTACTGGCGGCGCACCAGATCCAGCCACGGGCGCAGGACGTCCGGGCCGAGCCGGCGCTCGACGTCGGTGAGCGTGGCACTGAACGTCGGACACACCGCCACGCCGCGCGCGGCGATCTCCCGGATCAGCCGATCCCGCCGTTCGTGATCCTCGCCCAGGGCCGGTTCCGTGACGAACGAGCAGTGTTCGAGGGTGTGCACCCCCGCCGCCAGCGCCACCTCGATACCCGCGGTGCCGTGCGCGTGCGCGGCCACCCGGCGGCCGAAGCGGGCCGCCTCGGCGACCACCAGCGTCACCTCCTCGACCGAGAACTGCGCCTGCCAGGCGGGCGGTCCGCCCGCCGTCATGCTGCCGCCCGTGCTCATCACCTTGATCACGTCGGCGCCGTCGGCCACGTTGCGCCGCACCCGCTCGCGGATGCGGTCCGCGCCGTCGGCCGCGCCGCCCAGGAACCAGCAGTGTCCGCCGGTCACGGTGATCGGCGGCCCCGCGGTCAGCAGGCGCGGACCCGGCAGCGTGCCCGCCTCGATCGCGTCCCGCAGCCGCGCCGCCAGCCCGCCGCGATCACCCAGATCGCGCGCCGTGGTCACTCCCGCGTCGAGCAACCGCCGGGCCCGGCCCGCCATGTCGAGCAGCAGGTCGCGGTCGTCGGCCGCGCGCAACGCGGCGACGGGGTCCTCGCTCGCGTCGAAGGCGAGGTGGACATGGCAGTCGATCAGACCGGGCAGCAGCGTCGCGCCGGCCAAATCGAGGACGGGAGTGTCGGGCGCGGCCCGCTCCACGACCTCACGGCGCGGGCCCACATCGGCGAACACGCCGTCGCGCACGCGTACCGCGCCGTCCTCGATCACCTCGTCCGCCGGCCCCGTCAACACCAGCGCGGCGGTCAGGATCCGCTCGTCACTCACGTTCGTACCTCCCGTACCCGCGCGTCCACGATCGTGTACAGCCAGTCGGTGCCGATGCTGATCACCGCGAAGACCGCGGCCGAGAGCACCACCACGCCGCTGATCACCGGAAAGTCCCGGCTGTCGACGGCGGTCACCAGGAGTCGGCCCACTCCGGGGCGGTTGAAGACCGTCTCGATGGTCACCGCACCGGTGAGCAGCGTGCCCACGGTCCAGCCGGAGAGGGTGAGCAGCGGGATGAGTGCGTGCCGCAGCGCGTGGCGCAGCCGCACCGTGGTCTCGCCCGCGCCCCGGGCGCGCGAACTCAGCACGAACGGCTCGCGCAGGGCGCGTTCCATCTCCTCCCGCAACACCTGGGTGAACACGCCGACCAGGGTCAGTGCCAGGGTCAGCGCCGGGAGCACGAGTCCGCGCACCCCGGTGCCGCCGACCGCCGGGAAGAGTTGCCAGTGGAAGGAGAAGACGGTCAGCAACAACACCCCGATCCAAAAACCGGGTACCGACGCGAGTACCAGTTCCACCGTCGAGGTCAGCCGGCGCAGCGCCGGCCGGCGGGCCGCGGTGGCCACCGCCACCGGCACCGCGATCACGATCGCCAGGAGGAAGCCCGCGAGCGACAGGGCCACCGTGGACCACACCTGCGAGCGGATCAACTCCGTCACCGTTTCCTGGAGTTGGTACGAGGTACCCAGGTCGCCGCGCGCCAACCGGCCCAGGAACAGCCCGTACTGCTCGTACAGCGGCCGGTCCAGGCCGGTGTCGTGGCGCACCCGCGCGACCAGCTCGGGCGTGCGCCCGCTCTGGCCGAGCATCGCCTGCACCGGGTCGCCGGGCATCAGGTGCATCGCGGCGAACGCCGCCGTGGCCGCGCCCAGGACCACCATCAGGCCGAGCACGATCCGGCGTACCAACCAGGCCAGTCGAGCGCTCATCGTCCCGCCCCCAGCCACGCGTCGTAGAACAGCGGGTAGGCGTCCGGCGCGAAACCGACGTCGTGCAGCTTTTTCGACGTGCCGATCATCGCCTTGGGCACGTAGACCGGCACCGCCAGCGCGTGCGTGCGGATGTACTGCTGGGCCTGCTCGAAGGACTGCCTGCGGGTGGTGCTGTCGTTGTTGGTGGTCGCGTCCCGGAACCACCGGTCCAACTGTGGATCGGCGACCCGGAACAGGTTGCCGCCACCCTTGTCCACGGACTGGTCCGAGGCGAAGAAGTACCGCAGGATGTCCGGTTCGGAGCGCACGAAGCTCATCGCGAACATGTCCAGGCCCTTGCCCGACGCCAGTTGGGTGTTCAGCGCGCCCGGCTCCTCCCGCTCGAAGCGCACGTCGAAGCCGACCTTGCGAGCGTCCGCCGCGATGCCCTGCCCGATGAACTCGCGGCCGTCGCGCGAGAGTTGCTTGGCATATGGCCACACGAGGGTGAGCCGTCGGCCGTCCTTGGTGCGGTAGCCCGCCGCGTCGCGGCCGGTCCACCCGGCCTCGTCGAGCAACCGGTTCGCCAGTTTCGGGTCGTACTTCCACGAGCCCTCGACGTTACGGTCGTAGGCCGGGGTGGTCGGGCCGAGCACGCTCCAGGCCCGGTCGTACTGCCCGAAGTGCAGGGCCTTGATCAACTCGTCCAGATTCAGCGAGCGTTGCAGCGCGATCCGCACCCGCTCGTCCACCAGCGGTCCGCTGCCGCTGTTCAGGAAGATGGTGTACACCGCGCCCGGCGCCGGATGACGCAGCAGCCGCAGCGCCTTGGCCACCGTGGCCGCGTTCACCGTGGGCACCTCGCCGATCGCGTCCACCTGACCGCTCATCAGCGAACCCAGCCGCACCGAGTTCTCCGGCACGAACGAGAAGGTGATGCCCTTGAGTTTCGCCATGCCGGTGTGCTTGGCATCGGGTGGGCCCCAGTTGTAGTCCGGGTTCCGCTTCAGCACGACACTGGTGTTCTTGCGCCACTCGACGAAGCCGAACGGACCCGAACCCACCGGCTTCTGGCACAACCTGCCCGCGTTCTCGCGCATCGACTTGGGCGACTGGATACCGAGATAGGGGGTGCTCAGCGCCTGGAGGAACGGACTGCTGGGGTGGGACAGACGCACCTCGATCACCAGCGGATCCACGATCGTGGCACCGGCGTAGGCGCCGACCAGACTGGCCGCGTAGAAGGACTTGGCCTTCGGATCCACCGCGTGGTCGAGGGTGGCCTTGACGGCAGCCGCGTCCAGCGGCGTGCCGTCCTGGAACCGCACGCCCGGGCGCAGTCGGAAGGTGTACGTGGTCCGGTCCTCGGAGATCGTCCAACTCTCGGCCAGCCAGGGACGGAAGGTGCCGTCCTCGCTCGCGCTGACGAGGGAGTCGAAGATGTTCCGATCGATCAGGGCGTCCACGTCGCGCCCGCCGACCTGCGGATCCAGGCATTCGGGTTCGGTCGCGGTCGCGTAGCGCAGCGTCTTGCCGGCGCCCGCGACCGCGCCGCTCTCCTCCCGCGTGCCGGCGCAGGAGGAGAGGGCGAGACACAGACACGTCAGCGCGCAGATCATCCGCAACGTGCCGGTCAATCCAGGTGATCGCATCCGTGAGTCGATGGTCGTGCCTCCTCGCCCGGGGGCCCGCCGGACTGTGGTGGGGGCGGGCGAGGACGACTCTCACGGGGTGCGCTTAAAGGATCCTTAACGCCGGGTTTACCGGTTTCAGGCGGCCGTACGGCCGGCGAGTTCGGCCCGCAGATAACGTCCGAACGCGGCCGGGGAAGGATGGTCGTAGGGCGCGGTCGCGGGCAGGTCCAGGCCGGTGGCGGCGCTGAGTTGGTTGCGCAGTTGCAGCGCCGTGAACGAGGACATGCCCAGATCGAGCAGGCTCGCCGTCGGGTCCACCGCCGCCGGCGAGTCGTGGCCCAGGATGGCGGCCGCATGCTCGGTGATCAGATCCGTGAGCACCTTCTCCTCCTCGTCCGCGGACAGCGCCGCCAACCGCTCGCGCAGCCGCTCGGCGGCATCCGGATCCACCACCGAGGCGAGCACGGGCGCGGGGCCCGGGCGGGACCCGGCGACCTCCGGCAGATCGCGCACCAGCGCACCGGGCGAGGCGAGCGCCGACCACGGCACGTCGGCGACCACCAACGACACGTCGCCGTCCGTCGAGGCCGCGGTGCCGAACAGGACCGGGAAGACCAGATCCGCCACGACCGCGTGCTCCGCGTCGCGCGCCCCGAACTCGTGCGTGCTCTCCCTCCACGGCCCCCAGCACGCCGCGACCGCGGGCAGACCGGCGGCCCGCCGCCGCCGGGCCAGGGAGTCGAACAGGGCGGGAACGGCCGTGTCGGCCGCCGGAGCCGGGGCCGGCAGCGCCGCCGCGCCCGGCGAGATCAGGACGAAGGAGGCCGGCCCGCCATCGCGCGTCAAGGCGTCGAGCACCGCGGCCGAAGCCGCCTCGCGCACGGTCGCGGCCACGCAGACGAGCAGCGTGAGCGGACGGTCGGCCGACCCGGCGGCCACCAACGCGGCGAGCGCGTCCGCGTCGTCGAGGTCGCAGTCCACGACCGTGACCGCGTCCGGCAGGTCCCGGGCCACGGCCCGGGCGCCGGGACCTGCCAGCACCACCCGCTCGCGGCCGTCGCGCGCGAGCCGACGCGCCGCGGCCAGGGCCAGCGGGTCGGTACCGACGACCAGCGCCGCCCCCTCGGCCGACGCCTCGCCCGCCTCGACCGCCGTGTGCCACCAGCGACGCACGAAGACGCCGTCGGCGCGCACCGCGACCTCGTTCTCCGCACCGGGTTCGGCCAGCAGCGCCGCGAGCCGCCCGGCGGCCCGCTCGTCCACCACCTCGCCCATGTCCACCAGACCCCCGCCGCGCAGCCGATCCCGCAGCCCCCACAACACCGCGTCGGCCGGCCGCAGCGGCGGATCGGCCGGCCCGACCGACACCGCGCCGCGCGTGGCCACCCACACCGGCGCCCCGACCCCCTCCGCGTGCAACGCCGCCAACAACGCGAGGGTGCGCTCCGCGGCGGCGCCGAACTCGGCCGACCCGGTCGCGAACCACAGCACCCCGTCGATGCCCGCCGCGTCCGGCACCGCCCGCGCCACCGCGTCCGCGACATCGCCGCCGGGCGCGAGCAGCACCCGCGACACCCGGCGCAGCCCTGCCGACGACAGCGCCGCGATGTCGGCGACCGCGCCCGCGTCACCCTCCTCGGCCACCGCCAACCAACGCCCCGACGACGGTGATTCGCCGCTCTCCTCGCTCTCGCCCGGCAACGGCTTCCATCCCGAGCGATACCACCACCGCCGGCTGCGGCGCAGCGTCGACAACGCGGGCAACAACTCGCGCAACGCCCGCTCCTGCGCGCCGCGCAGGCCCAGCTCGGCCGCGGACACGGCGACGTCCCCCTCCTCGACCGCCGCCCAGAACCGGGCCTCGGCACCACCGGTGCGCTGTTCGGGCGCGGCCTGCCCGACCGTCTGCTCCAACCAGTAGCGGCTGCGCTGGAACGCGTAGGTGGGCAGCGAAACCTCGCGCCCGCCCCCCGCCGGCGCGACGTCGGCGAACCAGCGTCGCCAGTCCACCGCGACACCTCGGATGTGCGCCTGCGCCAGCGCCCCCGCCACCGTCGCCGGCTCCGACCGGTCCCGCCGCAACAACGGGGCGACCACCGCCGCGTCGCGCTCCGCGGCCAAGGACTCCTGAGCCATCGGGGTGAGCGTCGCGTCGGGTCCCAACTCCAGATAGGTACCGACGCCCTGCCCACTCAACCAGCGCACCCCCTCGTGGAAACGCACCGTGCCGCGCACATGGCGGACCCAGTACTCCGGCGAGGCCAACTCCCGCGCGGTGGCCGGTACTCCCGTCTCGTTCGAGACGATCGGCAACCTCGGCGCGGCGAACCGGAGCCCGCGGGCCACCTCGCGGAAGTCGGCCAGCATGGCGTCCATGTGCGGCGAGTGGAAGGCGTGGCTGACCCGCAACGTGCGCGCCTTGTGCCCGAGATGCCGCCAGCGCGCGGCCACCGCCGCGACCGCGTCCGCGTCCCCGGAGATCACCGTCGACGTCGGCCCGTTCACCGCCGCGATCGCCACCCGCTCCTCGTAGCCCGCCAGCAGCGGCGAGACATCGCGCTCGCCCGCCCGCAACGAGGCCATCGCCCCGTCACCGGGCAGCGCCTGCATCAACCGACCGCGCGCGGCGACGAGCGCGCACGCGTCGGGCAGCGTCAGCACCCCCGCGGCGTGTGCGGCGGCCAACTCGCCGATCGAGTGACCGATCAGGTAGTCGGGCCCGACCCCGTAGTGCTCCAGAAGCCGGAACAGCGCGATCTCCACCGCGAACAAAGCCGCCTGGGTATACCCGGTGCGATCCAACAGCGCCGCGTCGGCCGATCCGGCCTCGGCCGCCAAAAGACTCGCCAACGGCCGGTCCAGGTGCCGGTCCAACTCCGCGCACACCTCGTCCAGGGCCGTGCGAAAGGCCGGGAACACCGAGCCCAGTTCGGCGCCCATTCCGGCCCGCTGGCTGCCCTGGCCGGTGAACATGAACGCGGTGGACCCGCGCGCCGCCCGACCCACGAGCAGCCCGGGCGCCACGCCGCCGTCGGCCAGCACGGCCAACGCCCGCAGCCGGCCCGCCGCGTCCGGCGCGACCACCGCCGCACGATGCTCGAAGGCGGTCCGGGTGGTGGCCAGCGCCCTGCCCACGTCCACGGCGCCCGGCTGCGGCTCGGTCGAGACCGCCGCGTGCAGCCGGCGCGCCTGATCCCGCAACGCCTGCGCGCTCCGGGCCGACAACAGCCACGGCGCCGGCCCCTCCGGCGCGTGTGCCCGCGACCCGTCCTCGCCCGACGGGGTGGCCGGGGTGGCCGAAGTGTCCGGCGGGGCCTGTTCGAGCACCAGATGCGCGTTCGTCCCGCTGATCCCGAACGAGGACACCGCCGCCCGGCGCGGCCGCTCCAGCGCCGGCCACGGCACCTCCCGCGCCAGCAGCGACACGGCCCCCGCGTCCCAGTCGATGTGCGGCGAGGGCTCGTCCACGTGCAGCGTGCGCGGCAGCACACCGTGCCGCAGCGCCTGCACCATCTTGATCACGCCCGCCACCCCGGCCGCCGCCTGGGTGTGGCCGATGTTCGACTTGATCGAGCCCAGCCACACCGGCCGCCCCTCGGGGCGGTCCCGACCGTAGGTGGCGATGATCGCCTGCGCCTCCACCGGGTCGCCCAGCGACGTCCCGGTGCCGTGCGCCTCCACCACGTCCACCTCGGCCGGCGACAACCGCGCGTTGGCCAACGCCTGCCGGATCAGCCGCTCCTGCGCCGGACCGTTGGGCGCCGACAGGCCGTTGCTCGCCCCGTCCTGATTGACCGCCGAGCCGCGCAGCAGCGCCAGTACCGGATGCCCGTTGCGCCGCGCGTCACCGAGGCGCTCCAACAGCACGAGCCCGACGCCCTCGGCGAATCCGGTGCCGTCCGCCGCCCCGAACGACTTGCACCGGCCGTCCGCCGACAACCCTCGCTGCCGGCTGAACTCCACGAACAGCGCGGGCGTGGCCATCAGGGTCACCCCGCCGGCCAGTGCCAGCGAGCAATCGCCGTGTCGCAGTGCCTGCGCCGCGACGTGCAGACTCACCAGCGACGACGAACAGGCGGTGTCGACGGTCACCGCCGGCCCCTGGAGCCCGAGGGAGTAGGCCACGCGCCCGGACGCGACGCTGCCGGCGCTGCCATTGCCCACCAACCCCTCGAACTCCGCCGGCATCCGGTGCAGCCGCGAGGCGTAGTCGTCGTACATCACCCCGACGAACACCCCGGTCGGAGTCTCCCGCAACGTCGTCGGGTCGATCCCCGCGCGCTCGAACGTCTCCCACGCCACCTCCAACAACTGCCGCTGCTGCGGATCGGTGGCCAGTGCCTCGCGCGGGCTGATCCCGAAGAACCCCGCGTCGAAGCGGTCGGCGTCGTACAGGAACCCACCCTGCCGGGTGTACGCGGTACCGGGATGGTCCGGGTCCGGGTGATAGAGCGCATCCAGGTCCCAGCCCCGGTTGTCGGGGAACCACCCGATCGCGTCCCGCCCGTCGGCGACCAGTCGCCACAGGTCCTCCGGATCGCGCACGCCCCCCGGGTAGCGGCAGCCCATCGCCACGATCGCGATCGGCTCCTCGGCCCGGGCCTCCAGATCGCGCAGCCGCTGCTGCGCGCGACTCAACTTGGCGGTCACCCGCTTGAGATACTCGACGAGCCTGGCCTCGTCCGGTGTGTTCGCCACCATCAGCCGTTCACCCTTTCCGCGACCCTGCCCTGCTCCTTGAAGCGGTTGCGTGTGCGCGCCACGCGCCACAGCGTGCCGAGCACGGCGCGTTGCGGGCCTCGCCGACCGCTCATCCGGAGCAGGTTCAGCAGGATCCACAACCGCGTCTCGACCACGTGGTCCGGCGAGCCGTGCACGTCGTCGTTGCCGATCAGCGTGAGCCGCCGGACGTGCTCGCGGACCGCCTCCGCGTCACCGGGCGGGATGATCTCGTCACGCAGACTGGTCATGTAGGCGACCGGAATGTCCAGGGCCGCCAACTCGTCCTTGCCCAGGCCCCATTCGCTCATGTGCGCACCCACCTCGTCGGGCGCGACCCGGGCCAGGTGGGCCAGGGTGTCCCGGGTCACCCGCGGCACCTGTCGTCGCCACGCCGTGTCGGAGAAGAAGTGCTCGATCGGCGCCCCGGCGGTGATCACGCCCTTGATCCGGTCGTCGTGCGTCGCCGCACGCAACGCGAGATGCCCGCTGAAGCTCAACGCCACCGCGTACACCGACTCCACCGGCGTGTGCCGGGCCACCGCGTCCAGCACCGAGGGGAACATCCGCCAACTGTCCGCGTCGTAGCGCAGCCCGTTCTCGCCCACGCCGGGCATCTCGGTGACCACACCGGCCATTCCGAGCCGCTTCGCCTGGGCCAGGACCGGGGCCCACTGCTCCTTGACACTGACGATTCCGCCCGTGACCAACAGGATCGGACGAGCCCTGGTCGGCGACAGATTGGCCGTCCAGCAGCGCAACGACCCGTGCGGCGATTCCACGTGCAACGGCTCGATGTCGCCCTGGGCCCGGCGCCACAGGTCGAACGCGGCCACACAACGATCGAGGGCGTGCTGCCGGGCCGGCCCGTCCACGAACGGGAAGCGGGCCATGTTGTAGTGCCGACAGGCGTCGAGCGGACGGCCCTTCGCCTCCAACTCCCGCGCCGCGTCGCTCCATGCCCGGACCCACGAGCCCTCGGTGTCGCCGCGGTCGTGGGTCACGTTCGCGACGATCTCGCGATAGCGCGCGGTCGGGATGTTCTGGGACCTGGCGTGGATCTCCACGAATTGCTTCAGCTCGTCGATGTCGTTCATGCGGGACGCCTTCCGGCGGGCGATGGATGGGCGGCTGCGGTGGCGGGCACGGGGCTCGCGAGCTCGCGGGGGTGGCGCTTCACAGCGCACCGAACTGCCGGTCGATGAGATCGAGGATGCCCGCGGCGGATGCCGTCTCGATCTCGGTGTCGAGGTCCGGCGCCCGCGGGTCGGTGACGTCGTGCGCGTCGTCCAGGCTGCGGAGAATCTCCCGCAGCCGGGCGACGGCCTCGCCGCGCGTACGGTCCTCGGCGGTCAACCCGGCCACCGCCGCGTGGAACCGGTCGAGGTCGGCGAGGAGTGCCGGCGTGGCGCCGTCGTCGTCCGGTCCCTCGGCCAGACGCTCGTCCAGGAATCGGGCCACCGCGAACGGGGTCGCGTGGTCGAAGACGAGTGTGGCCGGCAGGCGCAGCCCGGTGGCGGCGCCGAGCCGGTTGCGCAGCTCCACCGCCGTCATCGAGTCGAACCCGAGGTCCTTGAACTGACGGTCGTCGATCTCCTCGTGCCCGCCGCCCCCGCGACCCGACACGCTCGCGACCGTGTCCCGGACCAGGTCGAGCAGCGCCTTCCGGCGCTCCTCGGGCGGGAGTTCGGCATAGGCGCGGCGCCTCGGCGCGGGTTGCGCGACGGTGCGTCGGCGCAGGTCGATCACGGTGAGGGCGGGCAGGGGTGCGGCCAGCGCGGAACTCAGCAGGGTGAGTGCGTGTGGCGTCGCCAAGGGGACGACGCCCTGGTCTCGGTGGCGTTCGTGGTCGAGGGCGGTGAGTGCGGCGGTGAGGTTGCTGGTCTGCTGCCAGGGACCCCACGCGAGGCTGGTGCCGGGCAGGCCCCGTGCGTGGCGATGGTGGGCGAGGGCGTCCAGGAAGGTGTTGGCCGCCGCGTAGTTGGCCTGCCCGGGGCTGCCGAACGTGGCCGCCGCCGAGGAGTACAGGATCAGAGCGGGGGCGGGGGTGAGCCGCGCGCCGAGGGTGTGCAGGTGCCAGGCGGCGTCGATCTTCGGGGGCAGCACGATGTCGAGGTGCCGCGACGTCTGGTTGGTGAGCGCGGCGTCGGCGAGGGTGCCGGCGGCGTGGAAGATCGCGGTGAGCGGGTGGGCCGGGTCGATGCCGTCGAACAGCTCCGCCATTCGCGAGGGATCGCTCGCGTCCGCTCGCACGACGGTGACCTCGGCGCCCAGTTCCCCGAGTTCGGCGACGATGGTGTCGGTTTCGGGGGTGCCACCGGTGCGGCCGGCCAGCACCAGGTGCCTGGCGCCGTGACGGGTGATCAGGTGACGTGCCGTCAGCAACCCGAGGGTGCCGGTGCCACCGGTGATCAGGACGGTCCCTTCGGGGTCGATCGTGAGGGACGAGTGTTCCTCTCCCGCGGTGCCGGCCGGGGCGTAGGCGGTCAACGTCGGTGCTAGCAGGCGCTCCGCCCGGACGGCCAGTTCGGGTTCCGCCGCCGTGACGGCGGACGCCAGGGCATGCGGCGCGCGCGGGCCGCCGTCGCCATCGACGTCCACCATCCCGAAGCTGCCCGGATGTTCGCTGTGCGCCGAACGGAGCAAGCCCCACAGCGGTGCGTGCGCCAGGTTGTCCAGCCGCTCGTCCGGCCCGGTGGCCACGGCATCGCGGGTGACGAACACCAGGCGCGAGTGCTCGTACGCGGGCCGGGCCGGCCACTCCCGCGTCAACGCGAGTGCCCGCTCCACGGCATACCGCGCTGCCTGCGGTACGTCCATGCCCGATGCCTCCTCGGCGGTCGGGCCGACCGCCGGCCCGTCCGCTGGCACCAGGACGACGGCCGGCACCGGGGCGCCGGCGCGGATCGCCGCGTCCAGCGCGTCGAGGTGCGGATGGGCGACGACGTCGTGTCCGGCGGCGGCCAGGGCCGTCGCGAGCCAGTGACCGGGTTCCGCGAGCACGACCGGATTCGCGTGCTCCGCCGCGGAGTTGCCGCCGTCGTACGGTTCCCACCGCACCACGTGCAGGCCCTTCGCGGGGCGGTGGTCGAGCGCGGCGAGTTGTTCCGGGCCGATCACCCGGGTCGTCAGCGTCTCGATGCCGAGGAGATGCGCGCCGTCGAGGTCGGTCACGGTCACGGTGAACGTGTTCGATCCGGTGCGGCTCAGTCGTGCCCTCACGACGGTGCCCGCCCCCGACGTGTGGCGCACGCCGCCGAACGCGAACGGCAGATGCAGGTCGCGGCCGTCGGCGAAGACGGCCGCCAACGGTTGGAACGCGGCGTCGAGGAGGGCGGGGTGGATGGTGTGGCCGGTCGGGTCGGCGTCGTCCGGCAGGCGGATCTCGGCGTAGAGGTCGTCGCCGTCGCGCCACAGGGCGGTCAGCCCCTGGAAGAGCGGTCCGTACCGGTAGCCCTGGCGGGCGAAGTCCGCGTATCGGTCGCGCAGATCCACGGGCGTGGCCCCGACCGGGGGCCATGCGCCGCCCATCGTCCGGTCGGCCGTGGCCCGGCCGCCGGCCGGCGCGACGGTGGCGCCGGCGTGCCGGGTCCAGGCGCCGGGCACGGTGTCGGGGTCCGCCGACTCGGGCCGCGAGTGGATGGCCAGTGTGCGGTGCCCGGACTCGTCCGGGGCGCCGACGGACAGTTGCAGGTGTATCGCCTGCTGCTCGAAGAGCGCCAACGGAGCGTGCAGGACCAGGTCCTCCAGATCGTGCCGGCCGTCGAGCAGCCCGATCGTGTGCAGGGCGAGGTCGAGGAAGGCGGCTCCGGGGAGCAGGACGGTGTCGTGTACGGCGTGGTCGGCGAGCCAGGGGTGGGTGGCCAGGGACAGCCGGCCGGTCAGGACCACTCCGTCCTCGTCCGCCAGTTCCACGGCGGCGCCCAGCAGCGGGTGCGGCGAGGCGAGTTGCCCCAGACCGCCGGCGTCGGCCCGGGCGTGGCCGGCTTCGACCCAATAGGTCTCGGGCCGGAAGGGATAGGTCGGCACGTCCGGCGCGAGCGCCGCGGTCGAGGGCGGCCACTCGGGGAGCAGTCCGGTGGCGAACGCGCGGGCGAGTGCGGTGTGTACCCGTGCGGGGGTGTCTTCGTCGCGGGTCAGGGTGCCCTGCACGGTGGCGGGCACCGGTCCGCCCTTCGCGCTGTTCGTGTCCTCGGCGGTGTTCTCGTCGATGATCTCGAGGATGGCCGCGGTCAGCACCGGATGTGGGCTGGTCTCGATGAAGTGCGTGTATCCGTCGCGTAGTTGCGCTTCGACGGTTTCTTGGAAGCGGACGGTGGTGCGGAGGTTGGTGTACCAGTACTCGGGGGTGAGGTGGGTGCCGTCGATGGGTGTGGTGGTGACGGTGGAGTAGAGGGGGATGGTGGTGGGTCGGGGGGTGATGGGGGTGAGGTCGGTGAGGATTTGTTGGTGGAGTGGTTCGACGTGGGGGCTGTGTGAGGCGTAGGTGACGGGGATGCGGCGGTGGCGGATGTCGTGGGTTTCGCAGTGTGCCTGGAGTTGGTCGAGTGTTTGGTGGTTTCCGGAGACGACGGTGGAGTGGGGGCCGTTGAGGGCGGCGATGGTGAGGTGGGGGTGGTGGGTGAGGAGTTGTCGGGTGGTGTGTGGGGGTTGGGCGATGGAGAGCATGCCGCCGTGGGTGGTGAGGGTGGTGATGGCTTGGGAGCGCAGGGCGATGATGCGGGCGGAGTCTTCGAGGGTGAGGGCTCCGGCGATGTGGGCGGCGGCGATTTCGCCTTGGGAGTGGCCGATGACGGCGTCGGGGTGGATGCCGTGGTGTTCCCATAGGCGGGCGAGGCTGATCATCATGGCCCACAGGGCGGGTTGTACGACGTCGACGCGGTCGAGGGAGGGGGCCTGGTCGGTTGCGGTGACGACGTCGATGAGGTTCCAGTCGACGTAGGGCGCGAGAGCGTCGGCGCAGGCGTTGAGGTGTTCGGCGAACACCGGTGACGTATCCAGGAGTCGGGCGCCCATGCCGACCCATTGCGCGCCCTGGCCCGGGAACACGAACACGGTCTTGCCCGGACGGGCGACGTCGCGGTCGAGGGCGGGGTGGGACGCGTCGTCGGCCAGGGCGTCGAGCGCGGCCACGAGTTCGTCGCGGTCGTCGGTGACGATCGTCGCACGATGCTCGAATACGGAACGTGTACGCAGGGCCCCGGCGAGCGCGGCCGGCGTCGTCTCGGGGCGCTCGACGAGGTGGGTGCGCAGGCGTTCGGCGTGTGCGTGCAGGGCGTGCTCGTCCTTGGCGGAGAGTGTGATCACGGCCGGGCCGGGCGGGTTGTCGGGGTCGGTGGTGTCGGTCGGGGTGGGGTCGCCCTGTTCGAGGACGAGGTGGGCGTTGGTGCCGCTGATCCCGAACGAGGACACCGCGGCGCGTCGCGGCCGGTCGGGGATGCGCGGCCACGGCCGGGCCTCGGTGAGCAGGGAGACGGCGCCGGTGTCCCAGTCGACGTGCGGTGTCGGCTCGTCCACGTGCAGCGTCGCGGGCAACGTCTCGTGCCGCAGGGCCTGGACCATCTTGATCACACCGGCGATCCCGGCCGCGGCCTGGGTGTGCCCGATGTTCGACTTCACCGACCCCAACCACAACGGCCGCTCGGGGTCGCGGTGTTGCCCGTAGGTGGCCAACAACGCCTGCGCCTCGATCGGATCGCCGAGCGTGGTGCCCGTCCCGTGCGCCTCCACCACGTCGACCTGATCGGCCGTCAATCCGGCGTTGGTCAAGGCGCTGCGGATCACCCGCTGCTGCGACGGCCCGTTCGGCGCCGTCAAACCGTTGCTGGCACCGTCCTGGTTGATCGCCGAACCCCTGATCACGGCGAGTACGGTGTGGCCGTTGTCGCGGGCCCGGCTCAGTGGTTCGAGCAGGACCAGGCCGACGCCTTCGGCGAGTGCGAACCCGTCGGCGTCGGCGGCGAAGGGCTTGCAGCGGCCGTCCGGAGCCAGGCCGCGCTGGCGGCTGAACTCCAGGAACGGGGTCGGGGTCGACATGACGGTGACGCCGCCGGCCAACGCGAGGTCGCATTCGCCGTTGCGCAGCGCCTGGCTCGCGAGATGGATCGCCACCAGCGACGACGAGCAGGCGGTGTCGACGGTGATCGCCGGACCCTCCAGACCCAACGTGTACGCGATGCGCCCGGACGCCACGCTGGTCGTGGTGCCGGTGGCCAGGTAGCCCTCCAGGTTGCGCGCGTGGTGGGGCGCCGGGTTGTCCGCGTAGTTCTGTGCCACGACACCGGTGAAGACCCCGGTGTTGCGCACGGCCGGTGCGGCGGGATCGAGGCGGGCGTTCTCGAAGGTTTCCCACGCCGTTTCGAGGAGCAGGCGCTGCTGCGGGTCCATGGCCGCCGCCTCGCGCGGCGAGATCCCGAAGAAGACGGCGTCGAAGTCGCCCGCGTCGTGCAGGAAACCGCCCTCCCGGGCGTAGGTGTGGCCGGTGGCGTCCGGGTCCGGGTCGTGCAGTCGGGCGGTGTCCCAACCCCGGTTCTCCGGGAGGGCGCTGATCGCGTCCGCCCCGTCGGTGATCAGCCGCCAGAGGTCCGCCGGCCCCCGCACGTCGCCCGGGAAACGGCACCCCATGCCGACGATTGCGATCGGCTCCTCGCTCCCACCGGTGACGACGTCGGCGCTCGGTGTCGGTGCGGACGCAGGCGCGGCCGTGGTTGCCGTCGGCTCGGCGTCGGCGAGTTGTGTGCGCAGGAATGCCGCGAGCCGAGCGGGGGTGGGGTGGTCGAAGACGAGGCTGCTGGGGAGGCGCAGTCCGGTCGCGTTGTTGACCAGATTGCGCAGTTCGACGGCCGTCAGCGAGTCGAACCCGAGGTCCTTGAACGGCCGATCCGCGTCGACCGCCTCCGGCGTGGCGTGTCCGAGGATCTGTGCCACCTGGGTGCGAACGAGTTCCAGCAGCGTTCGCGTTTGCTCCGCCTCGGAGAGTCCGACGAGCTTCGCGGTCGGGGTGGCGGTACGAGCCGGGGTCCGCGTACCGCGCTCGCTCCGGTGCCGCCCGAGGTTGATCGGGGCGAGTGTGGGATGTGGCGTGCCCAGTGCGGTGTCGAGGAGGCCGAGCGCGTGCGGCGTGGTCAGCGGGGTGATGCCGTGGGCCCGGTGGCGCTGATGGTCGGCCGCACCGAGCCCGGCGGTGAGGTTGCTCGTCTCCTGCCAGGGACCCCAGGCGAGGCTGACGGTGGGGTGTCCCTGGGAGTGGCGGTGGTGGGCGAGGGCGTCCAGGAAGGCGTTCGCCGCCGCGTAGTTGGCCTGACCCGCGCTGCCGAGCGTCGCGGCGGCGGAGGAGTAGAGCACAAGGGTGGGTGCCGGTCGAAGGTGCCTGGTCCCCTCGTGCAGGTGCCACGCGGCGTCGATCTTGGGTGGCAGGACGGTGTCGAGGTGTTCGGTCGTTTGGTTGCCGAGGGTGGCGTCGGCGAGGGTGCCGGCGGTGTGGATGATCGCGGTGAGTGGGTGGTTCGGGTTGATGGAGGCGAGGAGGGTGTCGGTGTGTTGGGGGTTGGTGGCGTCGGTTGGGGTGATGGTGACGTGGGCGCCGAGTTCGGTGAGTTCGGTGTGTAGTGCCTGGGTTTGCGGGGTGTTGCCGGATCGGTTGGTGAGGATGAGGTGGCGGGCGCCGTGGTGGGTGACGAGGTGGCGTGCGGTGAGTGCGCCGAGGGTGCCGGTGCCGCCGGTGATCAGGATCGTGCCGTCGGGGTCGATGCCTCGGGGGAGGGTGAGTGTGAGTTTCCCGGTGTGATGTCCCTGGGAGAGGTGTCGCAGGGCCTGGGGAGCGTGTGTGACGTGCCAACCGGTCGTCGGCAGCGGCCGTAGGGAGCCGTTGGCGAACAGCCGGGCCAGTACCGTGAAGATCCGGCCGATCCGGTCGAATCCCGCGTCGGTCAGATCGAACGCCTGATACTCGACCCCGGGATGCCGCGCCGCGACCTCCGCGCCGTCTCGGATGTCGGCCTTGCCCATGTCGATGAACCGACCGCCGCGAGGCAGCAACCGCAGTGTGGTGTCCGTGTGTTCGTCGGCGAGCGAATGCAGGACCACGTCCAGACCCGCCCCGTCGGTGGCGGTGAGGAACCGATCGGCGTAGTCGTGGGTACGGGAGTCCGCCACGCGGTCGGCCGGATGGCCCAGCTCGGCCAGCACCTCGTGCTTGCTCCGGCTCGCCGTCGCGTAGACCTCGGCGCCGACATATCGGGCGAGTTGGCCGGCGGCCTGGCCCACGCCGCCGGTGGCGGTGTGGATGAGCAACCGCTCGCCGCGACGCAGGGCCGCCAGGTCGTGCAGCGCGTGGTATGCCGTGGCGAACGCGACGGGGACGCCCGCCGCCTGCGCGTCCGACCAGTCGTCCGGTACCGGCATGAGCAGTCGATGATCGGTGATCGTCACCGACGCGGTGCCGTGTTCCAGAAGACCCATGACCCGATCACCGGGGCGCACGTTCGTCACATCCGGCCCGACTTCGAGCACCGTGCCGGCGCCCTCGCCGCCCACGTGCGGACGCTCCCCGGGGTACAGCCCGAGCGTGATCAGGGTGTCTCGGAAGTTGAGGCCGACCGCCGCCGGGGCCAAACGCACTTCACCGGGACCCAGCGGACGGGTCAACTCGGGCGCGGGCACGAGCGCGAGCCCGTCGAAACCGCCCGGACGGGGTACTTCCAGCCGCCACGGGGTCGGGCCCGACGGAACCGCCAACGGTGATGTGTGTCGGACGAGTCGGGGTGCGAGTATCTGCCGGTGCCGGATCGCGAGCTGGGGTTGCCCGTCGGTCGCGCCGGCGGCGATCGCGGCGGCCAGCAGGCCGGGGTCGGCGTGCGGGTCGGTGTCCACGATGGCGAACAGGTCGGGGTGCTCGGCCTGCGCGCTCCGGAGCAGCCCCCACAGCGGTGCCTGCGCCAGGTTGGTCAGCGGATCGCCGTGGTGGGTGGGTACGGCCCGACTGGTGATGACGACCAGCCGACCGGAGGAGGTGCGCGAGTCGTCGACCGCGAGCCGGTCCTGAAGCCGGCGCAGTATCAGCGCCGTGGTCCGGAACGCGGCGGCGGGCAGCGCTGGTTCGTGCGGGACGGCCCGCGGCGCGGCGAGGAGGAGGGTGCCGGCGCCCGCCCGGAGTGCCGAGGGCAGGTCGGGGTGTGCGGGCAGATCGAGCGCGGCGAGGGCGGGAATCGCCCGGATGTCTTCGGGGGTGCCCAGGACCGCCCACCCCGCGGTGTCCGGGGGAGAATCGGCCCTCGTGGGGTAGGGGTGCCAGTCGAGTCGGTGCAGCGACTCGTTCGATCGGGCCGTCGAGATCGCGAGCTGCGCACGGTTGATCGGCCTGGTCGTGACCGTGGCGACGGTCGCGATGCGGCGCCCGGCGTCGTCGGTCAGGGTGATGGCGTGCTCGTGGTCACCCGTGGCGGTGATGTGCGCGTGCGCGTGCGTACCGCGCACGAAGTCGGGGGACAGCCGGATCCCACCGAAGGTGAACGGCAGCCGGATCTCCTCGGCGCCGGCCTCGGCGAGCAGCAACGGGTGCAGTGCCGCGTCGAGGAGGGCGGGGTGGATGGCGTGGCCGTTCGGGTCGGCGGCATCCGGCAGGCGGACTTCCGCGTACCAACCCGCGTCGTCGCGCGCCAGTGTCGTCAGCCCCTGGAAGGTCGGCCCGTAGTGGTACCCCTGCTCGGCGAAGTCCGCGTAGGCGTTGCCGATGTCCACGGCGACGGCGCCCGCCGGACGACGCTCGGTCGAGGGCGCCGGGTCGATCCAGGAATCGGTGGCCAGCGTGGCGGTGGCGTGTCGGGTCCAGGCCGCCGATGGGCTGTCGGATCGGTCGGAAACGGTGGGGTCGCCGGAGCCGACCGGTTCGGGACGCGAGTACACGGACAGGGCCCGGCGTTGGTGTTCGTCCGGAGCGCCGACGCTGATCTGGAGGTGGACCGCGTGGTGCTCGGGCAGCGGTAACGGGGCTTCCAGGGTGAGTTCCTCGATCGTCGAGCATCCGGTGAGGCCGGCGGCGTGCAGGGCGAGGTCTAGGAAGGCGGTGCCGGGGAGGAGGACGGTGTCGTGCACGGCGTGGTCGGCGAGCCAGGCGTGGGTGGCCAGGGACAACCGCCCGGTGAGCAACAGCGCTGCCCCGTCGGCCAGTTCCATGCTCGCGTCGAGGAGGGGATGGGTCGCGGCGCGCTGCCCGGAGCCGGCCGTGTGCTCGTGTCGTGCCGAGGCGAGCCAGAAGGTCTCGTGCCGGAACGGGTATGTGGGCAGCTCGTCTCGGGGCTGGGGCGCGGCCGGCCGGGTGGGGGTGCGTCCGGCCACAAAGGCGTTTGCGAGAGCCGTGTGCCACCGGTGCGGGTCGCCGTGGTCGCGGCGGAGGGTGGCGACGGTGCGTGCGCGGACGCTCCGCTCGTGGATGGTGTCCTCGATCGGTGTGGTCAACACCGGGTGTGGGCTGGTCTCGATGAAGAGGGTGTGTTCGTCGGTGAGGAGGGCTTCGACGGTTTCCTGGAAGCGGACGGTGGTGCGGAGGTTGGTGTACCAGTACTCGGGGGTGAGGTGGGTGCCGTCGATGGGTGTGGCGGTGACGGTGGAGTAGAGCGGGACGGTGGTGGATTGGGGGGTGATGGGGGCGAGGTCGGTGAGGATCTGTTGACGGAGTGGTTCGACGTCCGGGCTGTGCGAGGCGTAGGTGACCGGAATGCGACGCGCGTGGATGTCGTGGGTTTCGCAGTGTGCCTGGAGTTGGTCGAGTGTTTGGTGGTTTCCGGAGACGACGGTGGAGTGGGGGCCGTTGAGGGCGGCGATGGTGAGGTGGGGGTGGTGGGTGAGGAGTTGTCGGGTGGTGTGTGGGGGTTGGGCGATGGAGAGCATGCCGCCGTGGGTGGTGAGGGTGGCGATGGCTTGGGAGCGGAGGGTGATGATGCGGGCGGAGTCGTGGAGGGTGAGGGCTCCGGCGATGTGGGCGGCGGCGATTTCGCCTTGGGAGTGGCCGATGACGGCGTCGGGGCGGATGCCGTGGTGTTCCCATAGGCGGGCGAGGCTGATCATCATGGCCCACAGGGCGGGTTGTACGACGTCGACGCGGTCGAGGGAGGGGGCCTGGTCTGCTGCGGTGACGACGTCGATGAGGTTCCAGTCGACGTAGGGCGCGAGAGCGTCGGCGCAGGCGTTGAGGTGTTCGGCGAACACGGGTGAGGTGTCCAGGAGTTCGCGGGCCATGCCGGGCCATTGCGAGCCCTGACCGGGAAAGACGAACACGGTCTTACCGGGACGGGCGATGTCGCGTTCGAGGGCGGGATGGGACGCGTCGTCGTCGGCCAGGGCGTCGAGTGCGGCCGTGAGTTCGTCGCGGTCGTGGGTGACGATGGCGGCGCGGTGTGGGAACGCGGCGCGGGTGGCGAGGCCGGCGGCGACGCGGGCGGGGGTCAGGCCCGGGTGTGTGTCCAGGTGGGCGCGCAGGCGTTCGGCGTGCGCGCGCAGGGCGTGCTCGTCCTTCGCGGACAGCGTGACCATGGCCGGGCCCGGCGGGTCATCGCGGTCGCTGTCCTGCGGGGTCGGGTCGCCCTGTTCGAGGACGAGGTGGGCGTTGGTGCCGCTGATCCCGAACGAGGACACCGCGGCGCGTCGCGGCCGGTCCGGGGTACGCGGCCACGGCCGGGCCTCCGTCAACAACGAGACCGCGCCGGTGTCCCAGTCGACGTGCGGCGTCGGCTCGTCCACGTGCAACGTCGCCGGCAACACCTCGTGCCGCAACGCTTGGACCATCTTGATCACACCGGCGATCCCGGCCGCGGCCTGGGTGTGCCCGATGTTCGACTTCACCGACCCCAACCACAACGGCCGCCCGGGATCGCGGTGTTGTCCATACGTGGCCAACAACGCCTGCGCCTCGATCGGATCCCCCAACGCCGTCCCGGTCCCGTGCGCCTCCACCACGTCGATGTCGCCGAGTACCAATTGCGCGCTGTCGAGCGCCTGGCGGATCACCCGCTCCTGGGAGGGCCCGTTCGGCGCGGTGAGTCGACTGCTGGCACCGTCCTGGTTGACGGCCGAACCCCTGATCACGGCGAGTACGGTGTGGCCGTTGTCGCGGGCCCGGCTCAGTGGTTCGAGCAGGACCAGGCCGACACCCTCGGCCAGCGCGAACCCGTCGGCGTCGGCGGCGAAGGGCTTGCAGCGGCCGTCCGGGGCCAGACCGCGCTGGCGGCTGAACTCCAGGAACGGGGTGGGCGTCGACATGACGGTGACGCCGCCGGCCAACGCGAGGTCGCATTCGCCGTTGCGCAGCGCCTGGCTCGCGAGATGGATCGCCACCAGCGACGACGAGCAGGCGGTGTCGACGGTGATCGCCGGACCCTCCAGACCCAGCGTGTACGCGACCCGCCCGGACGCCACACTCGTGGTCGTGCCGGTGGCCAGGTAGCCGCCGAGGCCGCGGGCGTCCCGGAGGGCGACATTCGACCCGTAATCCTGCGCGATCACGCCGGTGAAGACGCCGGTGCCGCTGTTGCGCAGCGTGGTCGGGTCGATGTGGGCGCTTTCCAGCGTCTCCCACGCGGTCTCCAGGAGCAGCCGCTGCTGCGGGTCCATGGCCGCCGCCTCGCGCGGCGAGATCCCGAAGAAGCCCGCGTCGAAGTCCCCCGCGTCGTGCAGGAAACCGCCCTCCCGGGCGTAGGTGCGACCGTCGGCTTCCGGGTCGGGATCGTACAGGTCCTCCAGGCGCCAACCCCGGGTGCCCGGATCGGCCGTGATGGCGTCGGTGCCTGCGGTGACCAGGTGCCAGAGGTCTGCCGGATCGCGTACGCCGCCCGGGAAACGACAGCCCATACCGACGATCGCGATCGGCTCGTGGCGCTGCGTCTCGACCCGGTGCAGCCGGTCGCGCGTCTGCTTCAGGTCGAGCGTCACGAGCTTGAGATAGTCGCGGAGCTTGTCTTCGTTCGCCATCCGGAATCAGCCTCAACAGGTGGGAGCAGGTGACTGCTGGCGGGTCAGGAAATGCCGAATTCCTCGTTGATGTACTCGAAGATCTCGTCGTCCGTGGCCGACGCGATGTCGGTGCCGAGGGCGCCCTCGGTCGAGGTGTGGGACTGCCGTGCGTTCAGTCGCGCCAGGAGGGCCGAGAGTCGTTCGGCCAGTTCGGTACGGGTCGCCTCGTCCGGCGGCGGGTCGGCCAGGATCGTTTCCAGGCGCGTCAGTTCGGCCGCCGCCGAGCGCGGGGGATCCGTCTCCGGGACCAGTCGGGCACGCAGGTAGCGGGCGAAGGCGACCGGAGTCGGGTGGTCGAACAGGACGGTGCTGCCCAACCGATGGTCGAGCGCGGAGCTGAGCCGGTTGCGCAGTTCCATCGCGGTGAGTGAATCGAACCCCTGGTCCATGAAGCCCTGTTCGACGTTGATCGTCTGCGCGCCGGGGTGCCCGAGGACGGTGGCCGCGTGGGTGCGCACCAGGTCGAGCAGCATGCGGTGCTGCTCGGCTTCCGAGAGCGCGGCGAGCTTGGCGACCACGCTTTCGGTTGATCCGGACGAGGGCGACGGCCCGACGGAACGGGGCTGCCGGCGAACGAGGTTGATCGGAACGAGGGCGGGATGGGGAGTGGTGAGCGCGATGTCGAGCAGGCCGAGCGCGTGTGCCGACCCGAGGGGTGTGATGCCCAGGGCGCGATGACGTTCGTGGTCGGTGGTGTCGAGGCCGGCGGTGAGGTTGCTGGTCTGCCGCCAGGGACCCCAGGCGAGGCTCACGGTGGGGTGTCCTCGGGTGTGGCGTTGTTGGGCCAGGGCGTCGAGGAAGGTGTTGGCGGCGGCGTAGTTGGCCTGTCCCGGGCTGCCGAGGATTCCGGCGGCGGAGGAGTACAGGACGAGGGTCGGGGCCGGTTCGAGATGTTCGGTTCGGGTGTGCAGGTGCCACGCGGCGTCGATCTTGGGTGGCAGGACGGTGTCGAGGTGTTCGGTTGTCTGGTTGCCGAGGGTGGCGTCGGCGAGGGTGCCGGCGGTGTGGATGATCGCGGTGAGTGGGTGGTTCGGGTTGATGGAGGCGAGGAGGGTGTCGGTGTGTTGGGGGTTGGTGGCGTCGGTTGGGGTGATGGTGACGTGGGCGCCGAGTTCGGTGAGTTCGGTGTGTAGTGCCTGGGTTTGCGGGGTGTTGCCGGATCGGTTGGTGAGGATGAGGTGGCGGGCGCCGTGGTGGGTGACGAGGTGGCGTGCGGTGAGTGCGCCGAGGGTGCCGGTGCCGCCGGTGATCAGGATCGTGCCGTCGGGGTCGATGGCTTGGGGGAGGGTGAGTGTGAGTTTCCCGGTGTGATGTCCCTGGGAGAGGTGTCGCAGGGCCTGGGGAGCGTGCGTGACGTGCCAACCGGTCGTCGGCAGCGGTTCGAGGGTGCCGTCCGCGAACAGCGGGGAAAGGACCGCGAAGATGCGCCGAACCTCGTCCGGACCGATCGTGTTCAGGTCGAAGGCGCGGTAGACCACGCCGGGATGTGCGCTCGCGATCGTCTCCGGATCGCGGATGTCGGCCTTGCCCATTTCCACGAATCGTCCACCGCGCGGCAACACCCGCAGCGAGGCGTCCACATACTCCCCGGCGAGCGAGTTCAGGACGACATCCACCCCCTTGCCGTCGGTGGAACGCAGCAGGTGCTCCTCGAAGTCGAGGCTGCGCGAGGAGGTGATGCGCGCCTCGTCGAAGCCCTGGGCGCGCAGGAGATGCCACTTGCCGGGGCTCGCGGTCGGGTACGGCTCGGCGCCCAGGTGTCGGGCGATTCGAACCGCGGCCATGCCGACGCCGCCGGTCGCCGCGTGCACGAGCACCGATTCGCCCGAGCGCAACCCACCCAGGTCGACCAGCCCGTGGTAGGCGGTGAGGAACGCGACCGGGGCGCCGGCCGCCTGCGCGAACGTCCAGCCCTTGGGTACGGGAGCGAGGGTGCGTCGGTCGGCGACGGCCGTCGGGCCCACGCCGTCCGCGAACAGCCCCATCACCGCGTCGCCGGGCGCGAGGTCCGACACACCCGGACCGGTCTCCAGCACGATCCCCGCACCCTCGCTGCCGATCGGTGCCGAGCCGGGGTAACTTCCCAACGCGATCAGCGCGTCGCGGAAGTTGAGACCGATCGCGCGCAGCGCGACCCGCACCCGGCCGGCGGCCGGCGGGCCGTCCGGCTCGGTCACGGGCAGCAGCGCCACGTTCTCCAGGGTGCCCAGGCCGGTTGTACCGAGCCGCCAGGTCGGCGCGTCGGTGGGCACGGTGAGCGGCGGCAGGTACGGGACCAACTCCGGGATCAGCAACTGCTGCTGCCTGACGGCGACCTGCGGCCGATCGGCGGCGACGGCCGCGATGACGTTCGCGGTCCTGGTGCCCGCGGCCACGTCGACCAGCCCGAATCGGTCGGGGTGCTCGCTCTGGGCCGCGCGGACCAGGCCCCACAGCGGTGCGTGCGGCAGGTTGTCCAGGCGATCGCCGTGGTGGGTGGCGATCGCCTGCTTGGTCACGAACACCAGGCGGGACGCGACGAACTCCTCGTACCCCAACCACTCCTGCAGCAGGGCAAGGGCACCCGATATCGCCGCACGGGCCTGCGCGGGAATGTCCGAGGCGTCGGCCTCGGCCGGGATCCGGCCGGCGGGCGCGATCACGACGTCCGGGACCGGAGCACCGTTGCGGACCGCCTCGCGAAGCGCCGCGAGGTCCTGGTGGGTGTCGAAGATGGTGCCGGAGGCGTCCATGGCCTCGGTGAGGTTGGCGGAGGGGCGCCCGAGCATCGCCCAGACACCGGCTCCGGCCGCCGGGCCCGCCGTCGTCGGGAGCGGCTGCCAGCGTTGCTCGTGCAGTCCCTGCTCGTCCCGTGGCGTGAGCGCGGCGAGCCGGGCGGCGTCGATCGGCCGCGTGATCACGGTGTCGATCGTGACGAGGTGGTCGCCCTGCGGGGTGTCGAGAGCGACCGAGAAGCCGTGTTCGCCGCCGGAACCCAGGCGCACCCGCGCGCGGGTGGCACCGGTGACCGTGTGCCGGATACCGGTGAAGGCGAACGGAAGTCGGGTCGTCTCGGTGTCGTCCCGGGTGAGCAGCACGGCGTGCAGCGCGGCGTCGAGGAGGGCGGGGTGGATGGTGTGGCCGGTCGGGTCGGCGTCGTCCGGCAGGCGGATCTCGGCGTAGAGGTCGTCGCCGTCGCGCCACAGGGCGGTCAACCCTCGGAAGAGCGGCCCGTAGTGGTGACCCTGCGCGGCCAGTTCCGCGTACGCGTCGGCGAGGTCGATCGGGCGCGCACCGGCCGGGGGCCCGACGGCGTCGACTCGCGCGGGTTCGGCGGCCTCCGCGGCGGCCGGTGCGAGAGTGCCGGTGGCGTGCCGGGTCCAGGCGCGCGGCGCGGCGCCGGGATCCGTGGTCTCGGCCCGGGAGTCGATCGCCAGGGACCGGTGCCCGGTGTCGTCGACGGGGCCCACGGTGACGTGTAGCCGAACCGCCTGTCGCTCGAAGAGCGGCAGCGGATTCTCCAGCGTCAGCTCTTCCAGATCGGGAGTGTCCTCGAACCGGGTCGCGGCGTGCAGGGCGAGGTCGAGGAAGGCGGTGCCGGGCAGGAGGACGGTGTCGTGTACGGCGTGGTCGGCGAGCCAGGGGTGGGTGGCGAGCGACAGCCGCCCGGTGAGCAGGAGTCCGTCCGCGAGTTCCGTGCCGGCGTCGAGCAGCGGATGGGTCGACTCGCGCTGATCGAAGCCCGCCACGGGCGTCGGCGTCGTCGAGGTGAGCCAGTAGCGCTCTCGTTGGAACGCGTACGTGGGCAGATCGGTCGCGATCGGGGGTGGGAGGAAGGTGTCCCAGTCCGGGGTCGCGCCGTGGATGTGCGCGTGTGCGACGGCGGCGTGGAACGTGCGGAGGTCCCCGTGTTCGCGACGCAGTGTGCCGATCGCCGCGGCGCGGACGGGGTGGGCGTCGATGGTCTCGTCGAGACCGACGGTGAGCACCGGGTGTGGGCTCGCCTCGATGAAGAGCGTGTGTCCGTCGGAGAGGAGGGCTTCGACGGTCTCCTGGAAGCGGACGGTGCTGCGCAGGTTGGTGTACCAGTACTCGGGGGTGCAGGTGGTGCCGTCGAGCGGCGCCGCCGTGACGGTGGAGTACATCGGGATGTCCCCGGCCACGGCCTTGATATCGGTGAGGTCGGTGAGGATTTGTTGGTGGAGTGGTTCGACGTGGGGGCTGTGTGAGGCGTAGGTGACGGGGATGCGGCGGTGGCGGATGTCGTGGGTTTCGCAGTGTGCCTGGAGTTGGTCGAGTGTTTGGTGGTTTCCGGAGACGACGGTGGAGTGGGGGCCGTTGAGGGCGGCGATGGTGAGGTGGGGGTGGTGGGTGAGGAGTTGTCGGGTGGTGTGTGGGGGTTGGGCGATGGAGAGCATGCCGCCGTGGGTGGTGAGGGTGGTGATGGCTTGGGAGCGCAGGGCGATGATGCGGGCGGAGTCGTGGAGGGTGAGGGCTCCGGCGATGTGGGCGGCGGCGATTTCGCCTTGGGAGTGGCCGATGACGGCGTCGGGGTGGATGCCGTGGTGTTCCCATAGGCGGGCGAGGCTGATCATCATGGCCCACAGGGCGGGTTGTACGACGTCGACGCGGTCGAGGGAGGGGGCGTGGTCGGTTGCGGTGACGACGTCGATGAGGTTCCAGTCGACGTAGGGCGCGAGAGCGTCCGCGCACTCGCCCAGTGCGCGGGCGAACACGGGTGAGGTGTCGAGGAGTTCGCGGGCCATGCCGGGCCATTGCGAGCCCTGACCGGGAAAGACGAACACGACCCGGCAGTCGTCGTGCGCGATCGCGCGGATCGCGCCCGCTTCCAGGTCGCCGCGTGCCAGTGCGGCCAACCCGGCCAGGAGGTCGGCGCGGTCGTCGGCGGGCACGGCGGCCCGATGCTCCAGGGCGGCGCGGGTACGGGCGAGCGCCGCGCCGACTCCACGCGGATCCGCGTCGGGATGCGCCACCGCGAAGTCCCGCAACCGGGCGGCCTGGGCCCGCAGCGCCGGTTCGGTCCGACCCGACACCAGCCAGGGCACGGAGACGCCGTCGACGTCCTCGCCGCCGGCCTCGTCAGGGGTGGGGTCGCCCTGTTCGAGGACGAGGTGGGCGTTGGTGCCGCTGATTCCGAACGAGGACACCGCGGCGCGTCGCGGCCGGTCGGGGGTGCGCGGCCACGGCCGGGCCTCGGTGAGCAGGGAGACGGCGCCGGTGTCCCAGTCGACGTGCGGTGTCGGCTCGTCCACGTGCAGCGTCGCGGGCAACGTCTCGTGCCGCAGGGCCTGGACCATCTTGATCACACCGGCGATCCCGGCCGCGGCCTGGGTGTGCCCGATGTTCGACTTCACCGACCCCAACCACAACGGCCGCCCGGGGTCGTGGTGTTGGCCATACGTGGCCAACAACGCCTGCGCCTCGATCGGATCCCCCAACGCCGTCCCGGTCCCGTGCGCCTCCACCACGTCGACCTGATCCGCCGTCAACCCCGCACCCGCCAACGCCGCCCGGATCACCCGCTGCTGCGACGGCCCGCTCGGCGCCGTCAAACCATTGCTGGCACCGTCCTGGTTGACGGCCGAACCCCTGATCACGGCGAGTACGGTGTGACCGTTGTCGCGGGCCCGGCTCAGTGGTTCGAGCAGGACCAGGCCGACACCCTCGGCCAGCGCGAACCCGTCGGCGTCGGCGGCGAAGGGCTTGCAGCGGCCGTCCGGGGCCAGACCGCGCTGGCGGCTGAACTCCAGGAACGGGTTCAGGCTGGGCAGGACCGTCGCGCCACCCGCGAGCGCGAGATCGCATTCCCCGTTGCGCAGCGCCTGGCAGGCCAGGTGCAGGGCGACCAGGGACGACGAGCAGGCGGTGTCGACGGTGACGGCCGGGCCCTCCAGGCCCAGTGCGTACGCGATTCGCCCGGACGCCACGCTCACCGTGTTCCCGGTCAGGAAGTAGCCCTCCCCGGCCCGGGTGACCGCGTCCCGGCCGGCGGGTACGTATTCCTGGGAGATCACCCCGGTGAAGACCCCGGTGTTGCCCCCGAACAGTGCGGTCGGGGCGATCCCGGCGTTTTCGAGGGTTTCCCACGCGGTCTCCAACAACAGGCGCTGCTGCGGGTCCATGGCCGTCGCCTCGCGCGGCGAGATCCCGAAGAAGCCCGCGTCGAAGTCGCCCGCGTCGTGGAGGAAGCCGCTCTCTCTCACGTAGGTGTGCCCGATGGCGTCCGGATCCGGGTCGTGGGCCGACTCCAGGTCCCAGCCCCGGTCGTCGGGAAACGCCGAGATGGCGTCGACGCCGTCGCGGACCAGTCGCCACAGGTCCGAGGCATCGCGCACGCCGCCCGGAAGGCGACATCCCATCCCCACGATCGCGATCGGCTCCGACCGGCCGGCTTCGAGCTCGCGCAGCCGGTCGCGCGTCTCCTGGAGCTCGCCCGTCACCCGCCGCAGATAGTCGCGCAGCTTGTCTTCGTTCGCCATCCGGTATCAGCCTCAACAGGTGGGAGAGAACGTACGTTTCGCCGACCGGAGCAGCAGTCGGGCACCGTGCCGCTCAGCGTTCGCAGAGGTGCTTAGAGGGCGCTTAAAACGTCCTTAACATCTTCCGGCCTGCGGTTTCGCGGCGGATGGGGGTCGTGGGCCAAGGCCGGCCGCCTTTAAGAAGGTGCTAAGCGGCGTTTAAGCGCGGGCTCCGAAACTGGCTGCTCATGACTTGCCGGTAAGGGAGTTGCATCGTGACAGAGACCGCCTCGGCACACCTGCCGACGTTTCCCATGCCGAGATCGTGTCCGTTCGACCTCTCGCCGCAGTATGCCGAGCTGAGGAGCGAACAGCCCATCACGCAGGTGCAATTGGCGAGCGGAAAAGCCGCCTGGCTGATCACCCGGCATCAGGACGTGCGCCGACTCTTCCTGGATCCCAATCTCAGTGCCAACGGCGCGCATCCCGAATTCCCGGCGTTGGCTCCGCGCAAGCAGTCCTTCGACGAGCAGTCGAAGGGTTTCCTGCCGTGGATGGACCAGCCGGAGCACACCACGTACCGGCGGATGGTGATCAACGAGTTCACGGTGCGTCGGATCGCCCGCATGCGCCCGCGCATCCAGGAGATCGTGGACGACTGTGTCGGTGCGATGCTCGCCGGTCCGCGGCCGGTGGACCTGGTCCAGGCACTGTCGCTGCCCGTGCCGTCACTGACCATATGTGACCTGCTCGGCGTCCCGTACGAGGACCTGGACCACATCCAGCGGCATGCGATGATCATGGTCAGTCGTATCCACACCGCCCAGGAACGCGCTGCGGCGCTGCGGGAACTGCGCACCTATCTCGGCGAGTTGTTGCTCATCAAGGGCAAGCAGCCGCAGGACGACATGCTCAGTCGGCTGGTGGTCAAGCACCGGGACGAGGGCCGCGACGACCACGGGCACCTGACCGGGCTCGCGCTGCTGATCCTGGTCGGCGGCTACGAGAGCACGGCGAGCACGATCTCGCTGGGTACCGTGGCGCTCCTGGAACACCCCGACCAGGTGGCCGCGTTGCTCGCCGACCCCACACTGGCACCGCGTGCGGTGGAGGAACTGCTGCGCTACTTCAGCGTCGCGGACAACGTCACCAGCCGGATCGCGATCGCCGACATCGAGATCGGCGGGGTGACCATCCGGGCGGGCGAGGGTGTGCTGCTGTCGAACGCGGCGGCCAATCGGGATCCGAGCGTGTTCGCGCATCCCGAGGTGCTGGACATCCACCAGGACACCCGCACACATGTGGCGTTCGGATACGGCATCCACCAGTGCCTCGGGCAGAACCTGGCCCGGTTGGAACTGGAGATCGTCTTTCGCACGCTCTTCGGCCGGATCCCGGGACTGCGGACGGCCGTGCCGGTGGCGGAACTGCCTTTCAAGAACGACGCGATCATGTTCGGCGTGCACGAAGTACCGGTGACCTGGTGACCCGGTCCACGGCCGCGGGGCACCGGAACGGCCCCGAGCGCCCGAGCGCGACCGAGCGGAAGTGGAGCGCGATGAGTGTGGAAGTGGACCGCGACGCCTGCGTGGGTGCCGGACAGTGTGTGCTCGCGGCACCGGATGTATTCGATCAGGGGGACGAGGACGGCCTGTCGTTCGTGCTTCCCGGCGCGTCGGAGCCCGAGAACCTGCGGGCCGTCCGGGACGCGGTGCTGCGCTGTCCGGCCCGAGCGATCACGCTCACCACCGCGCCCGCACCGGAGCCGTCCATCCCCGACGCACCCCCGAACGGAGCCGCCACGTGAGCGACAACGACGTCACCATCGAAACCGGCGACCCCCGGGTGGCGGACCTGCTCGCCTACCCGATGCCGCGCACCTGCCCCTTCGGCGCGCCGAAGGAGTACGCGGAGCTGCGCGAGCGCGAACCCATCACCCGGGTTCGGCTGCCCACGGGCCGGTGGGCCTGGCTGGTCACCGCGCACGACGCGGTGCGCCGACTGTTCACCGACCCCAACCTCAGCGCCAACCGCGTGCATCCCGGCTTCCCCGCGCTGCTGGCGGGACAGGGTGGGATCAACCCCGCGGGTTTTCTGCCGTGGATGGACCCGCCGGAGCACACCACGTATCGACGCATGGTGATCAGCGAGTTCACCGTCCGGCGGGTACAGCGCCTGCGACCGCGGATCGAGGAGATCGTCACGACGCACGTGGACGGGCTGCTCGCGGGCCCCCGCCCGGTCGACCTGGTCCAGGCGCTGTCCCTGCCCGTTCCCTCGTTGGTGATCTGTGACCTGCTGGGAGTGCCGTACGCGGACCGGGAGTTCTTCCAGACCCGGGCCCGGATCATGGTCGATCGTAATGCCGGCGGCCCCGAGCGGCTCGGCTCGATGACCGAACTGCGGTCGTTGCTACGCGACTTGGTGGTCGCCAAGCAGAACGAACCGAGCGACGACGTGCTCAGCCGGCTCGCGGTGAAGTATCGCGAGGCCGGGGTCGAGGACACCGACCACCTGGCCGGGATGGCGCTGTTGATCCTGGTCGCCGGCCACGAGACCACGGCGAACATGATCTCGCTCGCGGTCACCTATCTGCTGGAGCACCCGGACCGGCTCGCCGAACTGCGGGGCGATCCGACGCTGATCCCGGACGCGGTGGAGGAGTTCCTGCGCTACTTCAGCATCTCCGACCACTCCACGAACCGGGTGGCGCTCGCCGACATCGAGATCGACGGCGTGACCATCCGGGCCGGGGAGGGTGTACTGCTGTCCAACGGCGCGGCCAACCGGGACGCGAAGATCTTCGACGACCCGGACGAGTTCGACGCGCACCGCGACGCCCGACCGCACCTGGCGTTCGGATACGGCATCCACCAGTGCCTGGGACAGAACCTGGCCCGACTGGAGTTGGAGATCGTGCTCGGCACCCTCCTCGAACGCGTCCCGGACCTGCGACTGGCCGTGCCGTTGGCGGAACTGCCGTTCAAGAACGACACGATCATGTACGGGATCCACGAAGTCCCGGTGACCTGGTAACCGGGTAGCCCGGTGGCGACCCGGCGACCCGGCGAGCGTTCGGCGCCGGTGATTCCGGCGTACGCCCTACCCCCGTACCCCCATGTTTCCCGTTCCCGAGCCGTCGGCATCGGCGTGCTCGGCTCGGCAGAGAGGTTCCCACACCAATGTCCAAGACCATCGCCATTTTCGGGGCGGGGAGCGGCCTGGGACTCGCCGTGGCCCGGCGCTTCGGAGCCGAGGGATATCGAGTCGCACTCGTCGCCCGGCGCAGGGAGCGGCTGGAGGAGTTGCGTGCCGCGTTGGCGACCGAGGGCGTGGAGGCGCACACCTTCACGGCCGACCTCGCCGACCACACCCGGCTCGGCGCGACCGTGGACGAGATCGGCGCCGCGCTCGGCGGCATCGACGTGATCGAGTACAGCCCGGCGGGCATCACCGAACAGCCGGTCGCCACGCTGGACCTGGACCTGGACAACCTGCAACCACAGCTGGACGTGCGCCTGCTCGCGCCGATCGTGCTCGTGCGGCACGTACTGCCCGCCATGATCGAACGTGGCGAGGGCGGGCTGCTGTTCGGTCTCGGCTCGGTCGGCAGTCAGCCGGTGTCCTTCATGAGCAACGTCGGCATCGCCTTCGCCGGACTGCGCAACTACATCTACACGCTCAACAGTTCCCTTGCCGACAAGGGTGTGTACGCCGGCGCGTTGACCATCGGCGCGCTGATCGAAAAGAGCGAGGCCCAGGAGAAGTTCGACGCCAAGACCGCGTTCACGGCCGCGCAGGGCGTCGTGCGCGTGTGGCCCGAGGATCTGGCGGATCGGTTCTGGGACATGTACGCCAAACGGGACCGGGTCGAGGAGGTCGTCGGCGGATTCGAGGGGTAGGACACACTCCGCATACGACGACGTCGCCGCCGGTGGGATCTCCCGCCGGCGGCGACGTCGTCGTCGCGTCGAATCCCTCGAACCGGGTCGGTTCGGATCAGCCCGTGCCCCGCGCCAGGACGGACGGGTCGGTGTCGACGGGGGAGGGGGCCTCCCGTGCGACCGCGTCGAGGAGTCGGTCCTCGGCGGATCCGGATCGTGTCTCGCTCTCCTCGCCGACGGATGCGAGCGCCTCGAGGTTGTCCTTGATGTCGGTCAGGACGTCGGCCGCCTCCGCACCGTCGATCACCCGGTGGTCGAACGCGAGGCTCAGGCGCATCACCGGGCGGACCACCACCCGTTCGTCGCGCACCACCGCCAGGTCGCGCACCTGTCCCACGCCCAGGGTGATCGTGGTGCCGCCGACCGAGTGGAAGCCGTGCACGGGGCGGTGACCGAGCGAGGTGATCGCGACGGTGCCGAACGACTCCGCCCGACGTGCCAGCGGGCGGGTCGCGAGCCGAAACGCCAAGCGCCCCAGCGGCATCGGCAGCCGATGCAGTAGGCGCACCTTGGCGAACTCCGGCATCCGCGCGGGATCCCCGTCCCGGAACGGCCGCAGCCGGTCCTGGATTTCGTCGATTCCGGCAGTGTCCACGCGTGGAACGACCGTCGCGAGTACCACCCTTCGGCCGTTCAACACGCGGTCCAGGGTGATCTTGGCGTCGACCGTGGGGTAGTGCGCCACCCTCGGCCGCAGCCGACCGCGGATGGCGGCGTTGGCGTCGGGATGTGCGGCCAGGGCGCGGCCGGCGGCCAGGGCCACATAGGACACCAGCGAGTACGAGTGCCCCGCCTCGCGGTGTTCGGTGCGGTGTTCGCGCACGCGGGACATGTCGACGTCGGTGTCCAGGAACACCGGGGCGAAGCCTCGGGTCTGCTCCAAAAAGTACAGGGTGTGGCGGCGCTCCCGGGGCACCGGAGTGCTTCGCACGAGGGGCTCCTTACGCTGTCGCGAGGTCGGGTCCCGGCCGCGGATCCCACGACGGGACCACGGGCCGGGTCGATGGCGGTGCTCAGACGGTCTCGACGGCAAAACCGCCCTTGATCCACTTGCTGGACTCCACCGAGATGCCGAGCAGGCGCTGACCGGGGATCGCCCGTTCGAAGGCGCTCTCCAATTGGAAGAACGGGGTGGCGTTGCCGTTGTTGCCGATCTCGCGCACCCGGCTGATCTCGTACGCTCCGGGCAGCGCCAGCAGATCCACGATCTTCGTGGTCATCCGCCCGGACAACTGCGGCGGCAACAGGTAGTCGATCTCGTCGCGTTGCCACCCGGTGTCGTCCAGGAGCTCGTCCAGGATCTCGGCGGACATCAGCGGCACCCGCTCCTCGATCGCCTTGTAGTCCTCGATCGCCGGCGGCCGATCCGAGCCCCGATCCCCCGGGCCGTACCAGTCCAGCGTCTGTCCGGGTTCCCGGTCCAGACCGGTGAGCCTGGTGAACAACTGGCGGATCACCGCCGCGCCGGGAACCGACGTACGCTCCAGGACCGCCGCGCCGGCACCGTCGCCGAACAGTACGTAGTGCACCAGTTGGTCGGGCGGCAGCGTCGCGAAATCCAGATCGAAGTCGTAGAACTTGGCCGACACGTCGCCGCCCAGGACCAGGGCGTTGCGATACCCGCCGCCCGCCAGCAACTGTTGCGCCAGGCTCAGCGCCTGGAACGCGCCGCAGCAGCCCGACTGGATCTGGTACGTGGGCACGCCGTTGATCCGCAACCGGTCGGCGACCACGTTCGCCGTCGTGGGCATCAACAGGTCCGGTGAGGCGGTGGCCAGGACCAGCAGGTCCACGTCCTCGGCGGCCCGCCCCGCGCCCTCCAGGGCACGGCGACCGGCCGTCTCGCACAGGTCCGCCAACGAGTGCGCGGGTTCGGCCGTGTCCAGGTCGATCGACAGGTGCCGGCTCCTGGTGCCGATGAACGTCTCGACCCACTGCTCCCACTGCCCGCCCATGCGCAACCGCCGCCCCAGGGCGGCGTTGTCGATCGCCGGACCCGGCAGCGCGGTGCCGATCGAACGGATGTGGACGTCGCCGTCCACGTCAGCCGCACAACCGGATGACCACGGCCGCCCGCTCACTGGGCACCGGGGGATTGGACAGCGGCGGAATCAGGTGCCAGCGGCGGTATCCGCGCTTGCCGGCGAAGGAGCCGCCGGTGCCGATCGCCTTGAGGTGCAGCCACTCGCCCGCGATCATCCCGTCCCGGTCGATGCCGGTGGCCGAGTCCCGGAAGGTGCCCTGCGGCAGATGCACGGCCTCGTGATACTCGCTGATCAGGTGGCCGTCCGAGGGCCGGCGGCCGGTGATCGTGACGAACCCGACCGCGTCGCCGATGATGTTGTCCTGCTTGTCGTAGATCACGTCGTAGTAGGTGGCCGTGTCACCGACCTGCTGCATGGGCGGGTTCGCCGAGCCGACCGTGCTGTACTTGACCGTCTGCTCGGTGATTCCGCCGACTTCCACACATCGATTGCCCCGCTTGTCGCCGTCCGCCGCGAACGCGTCGGACGCCATCACCGTCGCGGTGGTGGTCACGCACAGCGCGACCAGCGCCGCACTGCGGGCGCGGGACCATTTCGTCGGGTGCGCCATGATCTTCCCCTTCGCTCGTCCGGCCGGGACGTCGAGGGGGCACCGCACGGTGCGCGGGCGCGGTCCCGGCCGTCGCTGCGATGTTCAGGGGCAGCACTTAGACAGACCTAAAGCCGGGCTTGGCGGAGCCGGTCCGCTCTGCAGCCCGGTGACCAGATGGGCCAGTTCGGCGCGCGAACTCAGGTCGAGCTTGCGGTAGATGTGGGCGAGGTGGGCGTCCACGGTACGCGGGCTCAGCCGCAACACCTGGGCGATCTCTCGGGTGCGCATGCCCGTTCCCGCGAGATCGGCGATCTCGCGCTCGCGATTGGTCAGCACGGACAGCGCCGTCGCGGCGCCCGGCTCGGTCGGATCCTTGGCCCAGGCCAGCGCGGCCAGCCGCTCCTCGGCCCGGCGATACAGCGTGTCCGCGCCGGCTCGGCGGGCCAGTTCGCGGGCGAGGACCAGCAGTTTCGTCGCGTCGTCCACCCGGCCGGCCACGGCCTCGCAATCGGCGGCGTCCAACAGCGCCGTGGTCCGCGGCAGCGTCAGGTCGGCCGCCGCCAGCCGGTCGGCGGCGTGCTGGTACAGGTCCGAGGCGGTGTCCGGGTCGTCGGCGAACCGGGCCACCTCGGCCTCGGCGAGCAGCGCCTCCGCGTGCTGGAACGACGGTTCCGACTCGCGCACCGCGTCCCGGGCCCGCTTCGCCCACAACGCCGCGTCGGGGTCGCCCGCCGCGATCGTGGCGACGGTGAGCATCCGGTGGCACATCGGTCGAAGCATCGCGGGCAGGTTGAGCAGGTCGGGCCCGCGTCCGACGTCGAGGATCAGCATCCGGCTGCGCCGGGGATCGGCCACCACCGTGGCGCGGGCCAGCGCCAGGGCCGCGCTGACCCGCCACAGGCTGCCCGGTTGGAGTGCGGCGACCGCCTGCTCCGCGAGCTGTCGGCCGGTGTCGTGCGCGCCGTTCCAGGACTTCTGCAGGGCCTTGAGGGCCAGCGTGAGGCCGCGGACCTCGTCGGAGTCGATGCGCTCGGCGATCGCGTACGCCTCGTCGATGATCGGCTCGGCCCCCGCCGTCGGCCCCACGAACAGGCAGATGTGGCACAGGCCGTCGATCATGATCGGCAGGAGGTACACCTGGCCGGTGGCGTACGCGATGCCCAGTCCGCGCAGCATGTGCCGCTGGGCGTCGGTGAACCGGCCGAGGAAGATCTCGGCCCAGGCCAGCAGCGGCAACACCTCCAGACCGTCGACCAGCGCGTCGTTCGGGATGTGATCCAGCCGGGTCGCGCACCGGTCGATCATCCGGGCCCCGGCGGCCCGGTCCCCGGCGATCACCTCGTAGAGCCCGTACAGCGCCAGGGCACTGCCCTCGAGATCCCCGTCGGGGCCGCTGCCGGTGGAGCGCAGGGTGGTGCGCAACTCCTCCGAGGAGGGCCAGATGCCGCTGCCCACCACACCCATGACGGTGCGCAGGACGAACAGGATGCCGGTCGCCGAGCGCGGCTGCGGCAGCGCCGCGATCTCGGAGGTCAACGACGCCCACGCCTGGGTGTGGTTGCCGAGGAACAGGTCGATCATCGTGCGCTGCTTGATCAGCCGCACGCGGTCGTCGACACCGTCGCCGGATCGGATCGCGAGCGCCTCCTCCAGGAGTTCGCGACTCTCCGCGGGCCTGCCCTCCAGGAACAGGGCGTGCGCCGTCTTCGCCAACACCGTGGTGCGTTGGTCTCGAACCCCCGGGTCGCGGTCGATCAGCGAACCGGCGAAGCGCAACCACTGGCCGGCCTGGCGAGGCGCGCAGCGCATCACCTCGTCCGCGGCCCGTACGAGCGTCGCGACCGCGCCGCGTGCGTCCTCGCCGGTGAAGGAGTGCTCGATGTGCGGGGCCCGCGCGGCGGCCGGCGCATCGCGCTCGACCAGTACGGCCAGCGCGTTGCGGTGCAGGCGCAGCCGCCGACAGGCATCGCTTTCGGTGTAGGCGAGCCTGCGCAGTATCGGATGGCGGAAGGAATACTGCACGCCGGCGTCGACCACACGCAGCAGATCGCGACGGACCAGACGGTCGGTGGCGGCGCAGACCTGGCGCATGTCGAGTTCGGCCACCGCCGCCACCGCCCCCAGGTCGAAGCGTTCGGCGAACACGGCCGCCGCGTGCAGCACCTGCGCCTCGACGCCGGACAACCCGGAGATCTCGGCCGACAGGTGGGTGGCGTACTGGTTTTGCAGATCGTCGACGGGGCCGGTCGACGGAGGATGTGCCGTCGGGCCGTGGTGCGTACCGTGCTCGCCGCAGTGTGCCGCGGCGAGCAGATACAGCGGGTTGCCCTCCGATTCCCGGTACAGGTCGCGCAATCGCGGATCCTCCGCGCCTACGCCGAGGAGTTCGGCGCACTGCTCCCGGGTGAGGGCGGGCAGGGCGATGCGCTCCACCGTGCCCTGGACGAGGCCGTGGGCGAGCGACTCGCGCAGTCGCGGCGGGGCCTGGCGGGGGCGATCGGCGATCACCACGAGCAGCGGAACGTCGAGGGGCGAGGAGATCAACTGGTCGATCAACGCCAGCGATTGCGGGTCGGCCCAGTGCATGTCGTCGAGAATGATCACCAGGCCGTCGTGGGTGACGTGTCGCAGCAGCAGGCGCAGCCGATGGGAACCGATCTGGCCCGGCCCCGCATCGGTGTCGGCTGCGCCGAGGTCGGTGGGCGCGTGCAGCACGCGGCGCAGCGAGGCCGCGGTGTGCGTGGGAAGGTGGTCCAGACGTTGCGAGACCAGGTCGCTGTGCAGGGCCGCCACCACCACGTGGAAGGCGTTGTTCTGCCCGTAGGCGGTGCCTCGGGCGTGCAACACGGGAATGTCCCGTTCGTGTGCCTCGGCGGCGAAGTCCGCCAGAAGTCTGCTTTTGCCGCTGCCGATTCCGCCGGCGACTTCGATCACCATGCCCCGTTGTCGTGGTAATCGATCGAGCGAGGTGACGAGTCGTTGTATCTCGTGTCGACGAACGGTCCCGGCATTCGGACGCAATGGAGATTTCGTGGAACTCACCCCGTATGTCCTGCAATCGAGTACCGCGACGCGGTACTTGGTGCGTGAAAGCCGACTCGGGATGATGTCGTCGATGCGACCGGCGCGGGATGGCGGCGGATCCGGCGGACGATGCACGGCCGACGCCACGCGTGCCCCACGGTTCCGTCTCCGGGTGTCTTTCTGCGAACGTGTACCCGTCACCCGGGACCGTCCTGCGCGTTGTTCCCCCTCGTCGACCAGCGTTCCCCTACTGGGGGAATGTGGACGACGCAAGTATAGATCAGCGACGCGCGGATGAGCCATGTGCGTCGGGCCCGATACGTCCTCGGTGCCGCGCCGGCCCGGTGCCGATGAGGGAACGCGGCACCGACCCGGCGCGGGGAGCGCTCAGCCGAGACCGAGTTCGTTGTCGATGAGATCGAAGATCTCGTCGTCGCTCGCTCGGGCGAGATGTGCGGACGCGGCGGGTTCGCCGGTACCCGCGGGTCGCGGCGCCGGCGTCGACAGCGCCGCAAGCAGTTCGCGCAGCCGCTCCGACAGCCGATCCGCGTCCGAGCGCGTCACCGCGGCGTCCGCCACGGCGAGTTCGACCCGGTGCAGTTCGGCGAACAGCGACGTCAACGCGACCGCCGGCGCGGCCGATTCGGCCGGGACGGCCAGGGCCTCCTCCAGATGCCTGGCCAGTGCGGAGGGCGTGGCGTGATCGAAGACGAGGGAGACGGGCAATCGAAGCCCGGTGTCGACGTTGAGCCGATTGCGCAACTCGACCGCGGACAGCGAGTCGAAGCCCAACTCCTTGAACGAGCGTTTCCCGTTGATCGCCCCCGCCGACGAGTGTCCCAGGACGGTGGCGACATGGCCGCTCACCACGTCCTTCAACAACTGCCGCCGAGCGCTCGGGCGCAGCGGCGCGAGCCGCTCGGCGAGTGTCGGCGCCCCGGCGGTCGGGGTCGCCGCCTCCGCGGCCCGCGAGGGCTCGACGGCGGTCAACGCGGCGAAGAGGGGAGTGGATTCCCCGGCTCGGGCGCGGGCCCGCAGCGCGGGCAGGTTCAGCCCGACCGCGACGGGCGCGGCGTGCCGCTGTTCGAGCGCCGCGTCGAACAGGGCCAGACCCTGCTCGACGGACAACGGCACGATGCCGCCCCGGGACAGGCGGGCCAGCGCGGTGTCGTCGAGCCGGCCGGTCATTGCGCTCCGCGCGCCCCACAGTCCCCACGCGAGGGAGATGCCGGGCAGGCCGAGCGCCTGGCGGTGGTGCGCGAGAGTGTCCAGGAAGGTGTTCGCGGCGGCGTAGTTGCCCTGTCCCGGGTTGCCGAGCACGCCCGCCGCCGAGGAATACAGCACGAACGCGGCCAGGTCGAGCCGGCGGGTCAGCCGGTGCAGGTGCCACGCGCCGTCGACCTTGGGCCGCAACACCGCGTCGATCCGGGCGGGCGTGAGCGCGTCCACCGTCGCGTCGTCCAGGACGCCGGCGGTGTGCACGACCGCGGTCAACGGATGCTCGGGCGGTATCCCGTCCAGGAGTTGGGCCACCGCGTCGAAGTCGGCGACGTCGCACGCGGACAGCCGCACCTCCGCGCCGAGCGAGGCCAATTCGGCGAGCATCTCGCCCGCCCCCGCGGCCTGCCCGCCGCGGCGGCTCGCCAATACCAGTCGGCGTACGCCGTGCCGGGTGATCAGATGGCGGGCCAGCAGCCGGGCCAGGGTGCCGGTGGCGCCGGTGATCAGTACGGTCCCCTCCGGGTCGAGCCCGGACGGCAGGGTCAGCAGCGTCTTGCCGATGTGTCGGGCCTGGGACAGGAAGCGCAGCGCCTCGGGCGCGTGGGCGATGTCCCAGGCGGTGATCGGCAGCGGCGCCAGTCGTCCGCTTTCGAACAGCTCGACCAGGATGGTCAACATCTCCTGGATGCGTTCCGGCGCGACCCGGTTCAGGTCGTAGGCCGTGTAGGTCACCCCGGGATGCGCCGAGGCGACCAGCAGCGGATCGCGGACGTCCGTCTTGCCCATCTCCAGGAAGCGCCCGCCCGGCGACAGCAGCCGCAACGAGGCGTCGACGAATTCCCCGGACAGCGAATTGAGCACGACGTCCACGCCGCGTCCGCCGGTCGCGTGCGCGAAGGTGTGCTCGAAGGCCGGCGTCCGAGAACCCGCGATGCGCTCGTCGGGCAGGCCCTGGGCGCGCAGCGCGTCCCACTTGCCGGGACCGGCGGTGCCGTAGACCTCCAGGCCCAGATGCCGGGCCAGTTGCAGCGCGGCCATGCCGACGCCGCCCGCGGCCGAGTGCACCAACACCGATTCGCCCGGCCGGACCCCGGCCAGGTCGACCAGGCCGTGGTAGGCGGTCAGGAAGACCACCGGTACCACCGCGGCCCGCCCGAACGACCACCCCTCGGGCATCCGGGAGAGCAGTCGGTGGTCGGTGACCGCGACCGGACCGAGGCCGCCCTCGGGGAACAGGCCCATCACCCGGTCCCCGGGAGCCACCGTGGTCACCCCGGGGCCGACCTCGGCCACCACACCCGCGCCCTCGCCGCCGATCCGCGCCTCGTCTCCCGGATACATGCCGAGCCCGATCAGCACGTCCCGGAAATTCAGCCCACCGGCCCGCATGGTCACCCGCACCCGACCGGGCCCCAGGGGCTCGGCGAGTTGCGGTGCGTCCACCAGGGCCAGGTTGGCCAACGTGCCGTTGTCCGTGGTGGCCAGGTGCCAGGCCGGTGAATTCGACGGGGGAGTCAGCACGTCGGGCACGGTGTCCGCGCGCACCAGCCGGGGAACGAAGGTCGTGCCCTGGCGCAGCGCGGCCTCCGGCTCGTCGCCGGCCACGATCGCCCGCAGCGCCGGGTCCGGCTCCCGGTCCCGGGACGGCGCGGCCGTCGGGTCCGCGGGCGCGGCGGCCGGTGGGCGGTCCACGTCGAGCAGGGCGAATCGGCCCGGATTCTCGGTACGGGCCGAGCGCAGCAGGCCCCAAGTCGCCGCGCCGGCCAGATCGCGGATCTCCGGCCCCGGGGCGGTGCCCACCGCGCCGCGCGTGACGGCGACCAGGCACGCGTGGGCGAACCGGTCGTCGCCGGCCCAGTCGCGGGCGAGTTCGGCGGCGCGGTGCACCGCGGCGCGCACCGCGTCCGGCGCGCTCGCGTCGTCGTCCACCGGGGTGTCGGGACGGCCCACGGTGACCAGCACCCGATCGGGTACGGGCAGGCCCGCCTCGATACCCGCGCCGAGCGCGGCCAGATCCGGATACACCGGCACCGCCGGCCCACCGGGCGTGCGTACGGCCGCCGCCAGCGCCAGCGGGTCCGGCCCGACGACGGCGCACACGCTCGCGCGGCCGTCGGTGTCCGAGCCCGCCGGTGTCCAACGCACCACGTGCAGGGCACCGGCGGACGCGGGCCGCGCGGCCGCCAGTCGCGACACCGGCACCTGCCGGGTGGTGAGCGTGTCCACCGCGGCCACGGGGGCGCCGGTCGGGTCGGTCAGCACGATGGTGGTGGTGTCCTCGGTGGTGCGGGTCAGCGTGACCCGCACCTCGCTCGCGCCGCT
Organism: Embleya sp. NPDC056575; assembly: GCF_042793325.1. Lineage (NCBI taxonomy): Bacteria > Bacillati > Actinomycetota > Actinomycetes > Kitasatosporales > Streptomycetaceae > Embleya > Embleya sp. NPDC056575. The sequence continues at coordinate 55,523 of NZ_JBHTVA010000004.1, read as the reverse complement.
CGCGTACAGCCGGATCCCCGCCCAGTGGAAGGGCAGCGCGACCTGGGCGAAGCCGTCGCCGCCGCTCTCCGCCCGGACCATCGCCAGCGGGTGCAGCGCGGCGTCGAACAGCGCCGGATGCAGCGTGTGCCCGCCGGCCGGGACGCCCTGCGGCAGTCGGACCTCGGCGTACAGGTCGTTGCCCGCCCGCCACAGCGCGCCCAGTCCGCGAAAGGCCGGGCCGTAGTGGTAGCCGCGCTCCGCCAGGCGCTCGTAGACGCCGCTCAGGTCCACCTCGCTCGCGCCGGGCGGCGGCCAGGGGCCGTCCACCGCGGGCGGCGCCACCGGATCCGGTGCGACCAGGTTCGCGGTGGCGTGCCGGGTCCACACCGCGTCGGCCCCGGCCGCGTCCGCGCGCGTGTGCACCTCCACCGCGCGCCGCCCGGTGTCGTCGGCGGCGCTCGCCGTCAGCCGCAGGGCGACGGAGCCCTCCTCGGGCAGGATCAGCGGTGCCTCGACGGTGAGTTCGTCCACGCCCGAGCAGCCGACGTGCGCGCCCGCGTGCAGGATCAGGTCCAGGAAACCGGTCGCCGGCAACAGCGTGGCGCCGACCACCTGGTGGTCGCCCAGCCACGGCGTCGCCGCCGCCGACAACCGCCCGGTCCACAGCAGCGCGCCGTCGGCCAGATCGATCACGGTGTGCAACAGCGGACTCCCGGCCTCGGCGAGCCCGAGCGAGGCGACATCGCCCGCGCCACGCACCGGTTCGAGCCAGTAGCGCTCGCGCTGGAACGGATAGCCGGGCAACCCCGACAGGTCCGGCGACTCCCGCACGTCGGGCAACCCGGGCGGCGAGGTCGGCTCACCCGCCGGCGGCAGCACCTCCCAGTCCACGGCCCGTCCGTGCGCGTGCAGCGTGCCCAGCGCACCGAGCAGCGTGTGCGACTCGCCGTGCCGCGAGCGCAACGTGGACGCGAACACCGGCTCCCCCGGCACCTGTTCCAGGCACTGCCGGGCGAGCGCGGTCAACACCGGCTCCGGCCCCAGTTCGAGATAGCCCGTGATCCCGAAGTCGGCCAGCGCCCGGACCCCGTCCACGAAGCGCACCGGACTGACGATATGCCGCACCCAGTAGCGCGGATCGCTCAACTCGCCGGGCTCGGCGACCCGTCCGGTGACATCGGAGATCACCGGCAGCGACGGCTCGTGATAGGTCAACTCCTCCGCGACCTTGGCGAAGTCGGCCAGGATCGGTGCCATGTGCGGGGAGTGGAAGGCATGATCGACCTTCAACCGCGACGTCCGCCGCCCCGCCGCGACGAAGTGGCCCGCGACACGCTCCACCGCGTCCACGTCACCGGAGACCACGGTGGACGCCGGGCCGTTCAGCGCGGCGATCGCGATCTTGTCCTCGTGTCCGGCCAGGAGCGGGCGCACCTCCTCCTCCGACGCCTCGACGGCGACCATCGCGCCACCCGCCGGTGCCGCCTGCATCAACGCCCCTCGGGCCGCCACCAGCACACACGCGTCCCGCAGATCCAGCACGCCCGCCACGTGCGCCGCGGCCAACTCCCCGATCGAATGGCCCAAAACCGCGTCCGGCCCGACCCCGAAACGCGCCGTCAGCCGGAACAGCGCGACCTGCACGGCGAACAAGCCCGCCTGGGTGAACACCGTACGATCCGACAACCCCGCCTCGGAGCTGCCCTCGGGAGCGAACAACACCTGCTTGAGCGGCAACGGCAGCAACGGGTCCAAGAACGCGCACACCTCGTCCAGCGCCCGAGCGAACACCGGGAACTCGGCGTACAGTTCGCGCCCCGCGCCGAGCCGTTGGCTGCCCTGACCGGTGAACAGGAACGCGATGCGCGGAGCCGGCACCGCGACGCCGCGCACCACCCGCGGCGACGGCTCGTCCCGAGCCAGCGCCGACAACGCGCCCGAGAACTCCGCAGGGCACGTGCCAAGCAGCACCGCGCGGTGTTCGAACACGGTCCGGGAGGTGTGCAGCACGCGGCCCAGCCGTAGCGGATCCGACTCGGGATGCTCGGCCAGGAACCGCCGCAGCTCCTCGGCGGATTGCCGCAACGCCGCCGGGGTCCGAGCCGACAGCGGCCACGGCACCACGCCACCGCCACCGACGGGGGCTTCCTCGTCGGCCGGCGCGACCTCCGGGTCGCTCGGCGCATCGGCCGCGTCGCCGACCGGCGGCTCCTCGATGATCGCGTGCGCGTTGGTCCCGCTGATGCCGAACGCGGACACACCCGCGCGCCGGGGCCGCGCCGGCGTGTACTCCCAGGGCTGCTCGCGGCTCAACAGCCGCACCGTGCCGTCGTCCCAGTCCACATGCGGGGTGGGTTCCTCGGCGTGCAGCGTGCGCGGCAACAGGCCGTGCCGCAGCGCCAACACCATCTTGATCACCGCGCCGACCCCGGCCGCCGCCTGGGTGTGCCCGATGTTCGACTTCAGCGAGCCCAGCCACAACGGACGATCCGCCGGGCGCCGCGCGCCGTACACGTCGATCAGCGCCCGGGCCTCGATCGGATCGCCGAGCCTGGTCCCGGTACCGTGCGCCTCCACCGCGTCCACGTCCTCGGCGCCCAGGCCCGCGTCCGCCAGGGCCCGTCGGATCACCCGCTCCTGCGAGGGGCCGTTGGGCGCGGTCAACTGCGCGCTGGCGCCGTCCTGATTGACCGAGGTACCGCGAACCACCGCCAGCACCCGATGGCCGTTGCGTCGAGCCTGCGACAACCGCTCCACGAGCAGCAGGCCGACACCCTCGCTCCAGCCCGTGCCGTTCGCGTCCGCCGAGAAGGCCCGGCAGCGTCCGTCGGGGGACAGGCCGCCCTGGCGGCTGAACTCCACGAAGGTGTGCGGCGTCGACATCACCGTGGCCCCGCCCACGAGCGCGAGCGCGCACTCGCCCCGGCGCAGCGCCTGAACCCCCAGGTGCAGCGCCACCAGCGACGACGAGCACGCCGTGTCCACCGTCACCGCCGGGCCCTCCAGGCCGAACGTGTAGGCGATCCGGCCGGTCGCCACGCTGCCCAGGCTGCCGTTCGCGAGGTATCCCTCGTACTCCCGCGGAGCGGGCCGAAGCCGCGCGCCGTAGTCGTTGTACATGATCCCGGCGAACACCCCCGTGTCGCTCCCGCGCAACGACTCCGGCACGATCCCCGCGTCCTCGAACACCCGCCACGCGGTTTCCAGAAGCAACCGCTGCTGGGGATCCACCGTCATCGCCTCACGGGGACCCATGCCGAAGAACTCCGCGTCGAAATCGGCCGCGTCGTAGAGGAAACCGCCGTTGCGGGTGGACGACTTGCCCACCGCCGCAGGATCCGGATCGTGCAGGTCCGCCACGTCCCAGCCCCGGTCCGCGGGGAACTCGCCGATGCTCTCGCCGCCTTCGGCCAGCAGCCGCCACAACTGTTCGGGCGAGTCGACGCCGCCCGGATAGCGGCAGGCCATACCGATGATCGCGATCGGCTCGTGCTCCCGCTCCTCGACCTCCTCCAACCGGCGGCGGGTCCGACGCAGGTCCGCCGTCGCCCGCTTGAGGTAGTCACGGAACCTGTCCTCGTTGTTCACCACGGAAGGAAAACCTTTCGAACGGCCGGGGGCGAAAGCGCGGTCCGAACGGGCCGAACCCCCACGGTTCGGGTACCGGCTTAAACCACGCTTAACCCCCGCTGTGCCTCCCGCCGTGCCCTTCGGCGCGCCGTCCACGCGCGAAATCCGGGACCACCAGCGGATTTAGCCCGGGCAAAGGTCGTCCTAAGCCGCGCCGAACACCCTGGCGCCGGCCGCGCCCACCGTCGGACCGGTGCGCAATGACCGGTTCCACCGAGCACAGTGTGAGGACGCCCCATGGCGAACGACATGCATTCCGCCGGCACCGACACCCACACCCGCCCGGCGGTGGCCGGAGAGGGCCCGATCGCGGTGGTCGGACTGGCGTGTCGATTCCCGGGTGCCCCGAACCCGAGATCGTTCTGGGAACTCCTGCGCGACGGCGTGAGCGCCATCGGCGACGCCCCCGAGGCACGCCGGCACCCGGCCGGACCACCCGATCGGGCCGGCGCCGCGACGGGTGCGATCCGCGCGCGGCAGGCCGGATACCTCGAAGACGTGGAGACCTTCGACGCGCGCTTCTTCGGCATCTCGCCCCGCGAGGCGGCGGCGATGGACCCGCAACAGCGGCTGATCCTGGAACTGGCGTGGGAGGCGCTGGAACACGCGGGCCGGATCCCGGACCGGATCCGAGGCAGCCGCACCGGGGTGTTCATCGGAGCGATCCTCGACGACTACGCCACCGTGGTGCACCGCCTCGGACCGGCCGCGATCGGCGCACACACCTCCACCGGGTTGCACCGCAGCATCATCGCCAACCGCGTCTCCTACACGCTCGACCTGCACGGCCCCAGCCTGGTGGTCGACTCGGGGCAGTCGTCCGCACTGGTCGCGGTGCACCAGGCGTGCGAAAGCCTGCGCAAGGGCGAGTCGTCGATGGCACTCGCGGGCGGGGTCAACCTCATCCTCGCGCCGGAGAGCACCCTCGCGGTGGACCGGTTCGGCGGCCTCTCCCCGGACAACCGCTCCTACACCTTCGACGCCCGCGCCAACGGCTACGTCCGCGGCGAAGGCGGCGGCGTCGTCGTCCTCAAGCGCCTCGCCGACGCCACCGCCGACGGCGACGACGTGTTGTGCGTCATCCTCGGCGGAGCAGTCGGCAACGACGGCGCGGGCCCCGGCCTGACCGTGCCCGGCAGCGCCGGCCAGGAAGAGGTGATCCGACTCGCCCACACCCGAGCCGGCATCACCCCCGCCGACGTCGACTACGTGGAGCTGCACGGCACCGGTACGGCCGTCGGCGACCCCGTCGAGGCGGCGGCCCTCGGCGCGGTCTTCGCCGCGACCCGCGACCCCGCGCGCCCCCTGCTCGTCGGTTCGGCCAAGACCAACGTCGGGCACCTCGAAGGCGCCGCGGGAATCGTCGGCCTGATCAAGACCACACTCGCCCTGCACCACGAACGCATCCCCGCGAGCCTGAACTTCCGCACCCCCAACCCGGACATCCCCCTCGACGGGCTGGGCCTGAGGGTGCAGACAGACATCACCGACTGGCCCCATACGTCCGGGCCCCGCCTGGCCGGCGTGTCGTCGTTCGGCATGGGCGGTACCAACTGCCACCTCGTGCTCGCCGGCGCTCCCGAACCCGTCGCCCGCGCCCCCCGCACCCGGCCGGCGCGGCCGCGGCTGCTCGCGTGGCCGCTGTCCGCCCGCACCGCCGCCGCGCTGCGCGGACAGGCGGCCCGCCTCGCCGAACTCGTCGAGGCGAACCCGGACGTCGACCCCGTGGACGTGGCGCACTCACTGCTCGAAACCCGCACCGCGTTCGAGCAGCGGGCGGTCGCCGTCGGTACCACCCGCGACGAACTCCTCCGCGGCCTGACCGCCCTCGCGGCCGGCCGCACCGGCGCGGGAGCGGTACGCGGTACCGGCGTCGCAACCGGCTCGACGGCCTTCCTGTTCACCGGTCAGGGCAGCCAACGGGCCGGCGCCGGACGTGAACTGTACGCCTCCTTCCCGGTGTTCGCCGACGCGATAGACGAGATCCGCGCACGGCTGGACCCGCACGTGGACGTGCCGCTGCGCGAGGTCATGTTCGGGGAAACAAACACCGAACTGCTCGACCGGACCGCCTACACCCAGCCCGCGCTGTTCGCCCTGGAGATCGCGCTGTTCCGGCTCGCGCTGTCCTTCGGGCTGCGTCCCGGGCACCTGATCGGTCACTCGGTGGGGGAGTTGGCCGCCGCGCACGCGGCCGGCGTGCTGACCCTGGACGACGCGTGTCTTCTCGTCGCGACCCGGGGCCGGCTCATGGAGCGCGCCCGCGAGGGTGGTGCGATGCTCGCGATCAACGCGAACGAGCAGACGGTGCTGGCGGCGCTCCGGGATCACCCGCACACCCTCGGCCTGGCGGCGGTCAACGGCCCCGAGGCGGTCGTCGTCTCGGGCGACGCGGACGCCGCAGAGGAACTCGCCGTTCGATTCCGCGAATTGGGCGTCAGGACCAAACGACTGGCGGTCCGTCACGCGTTCCACTCGCACCACATGGACGATCTGTCGGCCGAGTTCCGCGAGGTCGCCGCGAGCATCGCCTATCACGAGCCGACCATCCCGGTGGTCTCGAACGTCACCGGCCGACTCGCGGACGCCGAACTGCTGCGCTCACCCGACTACTGGACACGGCACGTTCGCGAACCGGTGCGTTTCCACGACGGTCTGCGCACGCTGCGCGAACTGGGCGTCGGCATCTTCGTCGAACTCGGCCCGGACCCGGTGCTGACGGGCCTGGCGAAGGACACGTTCGCCGCGGACGGCGCCGGTGAGTTGCTGATCGGCACCCTTGCCGCACGACAGCGGGAATCGATCGCCTTCGGTCGCGCCGTCGCCCGCGTACACGGCGCGGGCGTCCCCGTGGACTGGAGCCCACTGCTGGGCGGCGAGCCGGTCCGGCGAGTGGAACTGCCCACGTACGCCTTCCAACGCAGGCGCCACTGGGTGGGCGGGTCGGTGCCCGCGGCCGCCACGCCGGGACCGGGTGTCGACGGAGGCGCGGTTGTGCCGGGCGAAGCCTTCGACCCCGTCGGCGCGGTCGATCCGGTCGATCCCGAACAGGACCATGGTGACGAGGCCGAGGAGACCGGTGCCCGGGGCGAGTGGGTGCGTCGGCTGCGCCCCCTCGACGACAAACGGCGCCGGGCGCTCGTCGTCGAACTGGTAAGCCGGCATTCGGCCGAGGTGCTGGAGTACGACGCGGGCGAGTCCGTCGAGCCGGAGCTTTCCTTCAAGGAGCACGGTCACAACTCGCTGACCTCCGTCGAACTGCGCGATCGGCTCGGCACCGAGACCGGTCTGCCGCTGCCCGCCTCACTCGTCTACGACCACCCGACCCCCGTAGCCGTGGCCCGCTACCTGGTCGACGCGTTGCTCGGCGACCCGTCGTCGCGGACCGGGCCCGAACACGTGGCCGGCGGCGGCCCGAGCGGTGCCGACGAGCCGATCGCGATCATCGCGATGGCCTGCCGATTCCCCGGCGGCGCCGACTCGCCCGCGCGCCTGTGGGAACTGGTGGCCGCCGGCGTCGACGCGATCGGGGACCTTCCCGACAACCGGGGCTGGGATCTGCACGATCTGTACGATCCGGAACCGGGCCGGACCGGCAAGACCTACACGCGGCAGGGCGGTTTCCTGCACGACGCGGGGGACTTCGACGCGGGCTTCTTCGGGATCTCGCCGCGCGAGGCGGCGGCGATGGACCCGCAGCAGCGGCTGCTCCTGGAGACCGCGTGGGAATCGGTCGAACGGGCCGGCATCACCCCCGACTCGCTGCGCGGCAGCCGTACCGGGGTCTTCGTCGGCGCGACCGCCCAGGACTACGGCCCGAGGCTGCACGAACCCGCCCGGGGGCACGAGGGCCACCTGCTCACCGGCACGACCACGAGTGTGGCGTCCGGGCGGGTCGCGTACACGTTGGGTCTGGAGGGTCCGGCGATCACCGTCGACACCGCCTGCTCGTCGTCGCTGGTGGCGATGCACCTCGCGAGCCAGGCGCTGCGCAACGGCGAATGCGACCTGGCACTCGCGGGCGGCGCGACCGTGATGGCGACACCCGGCATGTTCATCGAGTTCAGCCGACAGCAGGGCCTGTCGGCGGACGGCCGCTGCAAGGCGTTCGCCGGCGCCGCCGACGGCACCGGCTGGGCAGAGGGCGTCGGCATGCTCGCGCTCGAACGCCTCTCGGACGCCCAACGCAACGGTCACACCGTGCTCGCCGTGATCAGGGGTTCGGCCGTCAACCAGGACGGTGCCAGCAATGGTTTGACGGCGCCGAGCGGGCCGTCGCAGCAGCGGGTGATCCGGGCGGCGTTGGCGGGTGCGGGGTTGACGGCGGATCAGGTCGACGTGGTGGAGGCGCACGGGACCGGGACGGCGTTGGGGGATCCGATCGAGGCGCAGGCGTTGTTGGCCACGTATGGCCAACACCGTGATCCCGGGCGGCCGTTGTGGTTGGGGTCGGTGAAGTCGAACATCGGGCACACCCAGGCCGCGGCCGGGATCGCCGGTGTGATCAAGATGGTCCAAGCGTTGCGGCACGAGGTGTTGCCGGCGACGTTGCACGTGGACGAGCCGACACCGCACGTCGACTGGGACACGGGCGCGGTCTCCCTGTTGACGGAGTCCCGGCCGTGGCCGCGTACCCCGGACCGGCCGCGACGCGCCGCGGTGTCCTCGTTCGGGATCAGCGGCACCAACGCCCACCTCGTCCTCGAACAGGGCGACCCCACCCCCACCGACACCACCGACCCCGACAACCCGCCCGGCCCGGCCGTGATCACGCTCTCCGCCAAGGACGAGCACGCCCTGCACGCATACGCCGAACGCCTGCGCGCCCACCTGGACACACACCCGGGCCTGACCCCCGCCCGCGTCGCCGCCGGCCTCGCCACCCGCGCCGCGTTCCCACACCGCGCCGCCATCGTCACCCACGACCGCGACGAACTCACGGCCGCACTCGACGCGTTCACCACCCACACCCCCCATCCCGCCCTCGTCCACGACACCACCCACCCCGGCAAGACCGTTTTCGTCTTTCCCGGTCAGGGCTCGCAATGGCCCGGCATGGCCCGCGAACTCCTGGACACCTCACCCGTGTTCGCCCGCGCGCTGGGCGAGTGCGCGGACGCTCTCGCGCCCTATGTCGACTGGAACCTCATCGACGTCGTCACCGCAGCAGACCACGCCCCCTCCCTCGACCGCGTCGACGTCGTACAACCCGCCCTGTGGGCCATGATGATCAGCCTCGCCCGCCTATGGGAACACCACGGCATCCACCCCGACGCCGTCATCGGCCACTCCCAAGGCGAAATCGCCGCCGCCCACATCGCCGGAGCCCTCACCCTCCACGACTCCGCCCGCATCATCGCCCTCCGCTCCCAAGCCATCACCACCCTCACCACCCACGGCGGCATGCTCTCCATCGCCCAACCCCCACACACCACCCGACAACTCCTCACCCACCACCCCCACCTCACCATCGCCGCCCTCAACGGCCCCCACTCCACCGTCGTCTCCGGAAACCACCAAACACTCGACCAGCTCCAGGCACACTGCGAAACCCACGACATCCGCCACCGCCGCATCCCCGTCACCTACGCCTCACACAGCCCCCACGTCGAACCACTCCACCAACAAATCCTCACCGACCTCACCCCCATCACCCCCCAATCCACCACCATCCCCCTCTACTCCACCGTCACCACCACACCCATCGACGGCACCCACCTCACCCCCGAGTACTGGTACACCAACCTCCGCACCACCGTCCGCTTCCAGGAAACCGTCGAAGCCCTCCTCACCGACGGACACACGCTCTTCATCGAGACCAGCCCGCACCCGGGACTGACGGCTGCGGTCGACGAAACCATCGAGGCGCGCACTCCGGGCGTCCGGGCCGCCACCGTCGCCACCCTGCGCCGAGGGCAGGGCGATCTGCGCCAATGGCACATCGCCCTCGCGCATGCCCACGTACTCGGCGCCGACGCGATCGCGCCGACCTCCGCCGTGCCGGACGGCGACCTGCCCACCTACCCGTTTCGGCGGGACACCTTCTGGCTCACCGCGCCCCGACGGCGCGACACGGGCGGGTCGGGCCGGGGCACGACGAGTCACCCGTTCCTCGACGCCGCCGTGCACATCGCCGACACCGGCGCGCTCGTGCTCACCGGGCGGCTGTCCACGGCCGACCATCCCTGGCTCGCCGACCACGCGGTACACGAGACCGTCCTGATTCCGGGGACGGCCTTCGTCGAGATGGCCGTCTTCGCCGGTGCCGGGGTCGGGTGTGATCGGGTGGCCGAGCTGACCCTGGAGGCGCCCTTGCCGCTGCCCGGCGCCGGGGCGGTGCAGCTGCAACTCGTGGTCGAGCCGCCGCGCGAGGACGACGAGCGGCGAGTCGTGAGCGTGTACTCCCGGTCCGAGCCGGCCGAGCGCGATGCCGCGGCCGACGTGCCCTGGACCCGGCATGCCACGGCGATCGTGGAGCCGGAATCCACCGACGACCCCGGCCCGGCCGCGGCACCGATCGACACCTGGCCCCCGGCGGACGCGCGAGCGCTCGACATCGACGCGCTCTACCGTGACCTCACCGCGACGGGCTACGGCTATGGGCCCGTCTTCCAGGGGGTACGGGCCGCCTGGCGGCTCGGGGACCGCGTGTTCGCCGAGATCGAGCGGACCGAGGAGGACGCCGACGCCGAACCGGCCTTCGTGCTCCACCCGGCGCTGTTCGACGCGGCCCTGCACGCCGGGCTCGTGCCGGCGGACGACGCCTCGACCCGACCGGGATCACCCCGGTTGCCCTTCGTGTGGAGCGGGGTGCGCGTGCACGGTTCGACGGCCGCGGCCTTGCGGGTGCGGCTGAGCCCGACGGGTACCGACACGCTGCGGGTGGACGTCTTCGACACCGACGGCACACCCGTCGCCACGGTGGCCTCGCTCGCACTGCGGCCGTTGCCGGCGGGGCGGTTGGCGGCGGTATCGGCCGGTGACGACCTGTACGCCCTGGACTGGCCGGCCCGGTCCGGCGGCGGAGGCCGACCACCCGGGTCCTGGGCGGTGCTCGGGGCCGACGAGCCGCGAACGGCCGTGCTCGCGGCGGCGGTTACCGAAACGGAACCACCCGTGCGGTACCCGGACGTCGCCGCGCTGGCCGAGTCCGTCGGTGCCGGAGCCGTGCTCCCGGCGGCGGTGCTGTTCGCGGTGCCCGAGGGTGATCCGCGCCTCGACGTCCCGGCGCGTGTGGGCGCGGTCGTGCGGCAGGTGTTGGCGCGGACGCAGGCGTGGCTGCGAGAACCCGCCTTCGCCGAGGCCCGGTTGGTCGTCGTGACGCGGGGTGCGGTGGCCACCGGCGCCGACGACCGCGTGCGCGACCTCGCCGGCGCGGCGGTGTGGGGCCTGCTCCGCTCCGCGCAGGCCGAGCAGCCGGGCAGGTTCGTACTGCTGGATCTGGACGACCACGAGGCGTCCGCCGCGGGCCTGGCCGGCGCGCTCGCGGACCTCGACGAGCCGCAACTTGCCCTGCGCGCGGGGACGGTCCGGGTGCCCCGGCTGGTCCGAGCCACCGCGTCCGGGCCGGAGCCGGAGCACCCGCCGGTTCGCTTCGATCCGGCCGGCACCGTACTGATCACCGGCGGCTCCGGCACCCTCGCCGCACTGACCGCACGGCATCTGGTCACCGAACACGGCGTGCGCCGACTGGTGTTGGCCGCCCGGCGCGGTGGGCAGGCGCCCGGCGTGGGCGAGTTGGTGTCGGAACTCGCCGAAGCGGGCGCCGAGGTCGACGTCGTGGCCGGCGACGTGGCCGACCGTGGGCAACTCGCCGCGCTGCTCGCGGGGATCCCGGCCGGGCACCCGCTGAGCGCCGTCGTGCACGTCGCGGGTGTCCTGGACGACGCCACGATCGACGCGCTCACCCCGGAGCGGGTCGATGCGGTGCTGCGGCCCAAGGTCGACGCCGGGTGGTGGCTGTACGAGGCGACCCGCCGGCTCGACGGTGTGCCGCTCGTGCTGTTCTCCTCCGTCACCGCGACGCTCGGCAGCGCCGGGCAGGGCAACTACACCGCCGCGAACGCGTTCCTGGACGCGCTCGCCCACCACGACGGGGCAGGCGGCCCGGTGCTGTCGCTCGCGTGGGGCCTGTGGGCGCAGGCCGGCGGGATGACCGCCCACCTGGATCGGGTGGACACGGCCAGGATGGCCAGGAACGGCATCGCCGCGCTGCCCGCCGACCGGGGCCTCGCACTGTTCGACGCGGCGCTGCGCGGCGACCGGCCCGCACCGGTGGCGGCAGTCCTGGACCGGTCGGCGCTGCGTGCCCAGGCCGTCGCCGGGCTGCTTCCGGCCGTACTGCGCGAGATGGTGCGCATCCCCGCACGGCGGGCCGCCCCGGGGGGCGCCGAGGGTACCTGGGCCGGCCGCGTCGCCGCGTTGGCGCCGGCCGATCGGCTCGCCGAGATCGGCGAGTTGGTCCGCGCGAACGTGGCCACGGTGCTCGGGCACACCGACGCCGGTCGCGTCGACGGCGCACGGGCGTTCAAGGAGGCCGGTTTCGACTCGCTGACGTCGGTGGAACTGCGCAACCGCCTCGCCGCCGCGACCGGACTGCGGCTGTCCGCGACGCTGGTCTTCGACCATCCCACCCCGGACGCGGTGGCCCGCCACCTGGCGGAGTCGGTCGTCGACGCACAGCCGGCCCCGGCCGGGGCGACAGCGTCGACACGACCCGCCGAGTGGGCCGACGAACCCATCGCGATCGTCGCGATGTCGTGCCGCTACCCGGGCGGCGTCACCTCCCCCGAGGACCTGTGGCGGCTCGTGGCCGGCGGCGTGGACGCCATCGGCGAATGGCCGCGCGGACGCGGCTGGGACACGACCGAACTGTTCGACCCGGACCCCGACCGGGCCGGCAAGAGCTACTCCACCCGAGGCGGCTTCCTGCACGACGCGGACCGATTCGACGCCGACCTGTTCGGGATCAGCCCGCGCGAGGCACTGGCCACCGACCCCCAGCAGCGCCTGCTCCTGGAAACCGGCTGGGAGGCGTTCGAACGCGCGGGAATCCCGCACGCGTCGCTGCGCGGCAGCCGTACCGGGGTGTTCGTCGGCGTGATGTACAACGACTACGGCTCACGGATCAGGCAGGCGCCGGCCGGTTTCGAGGGATACCTGGGCAACGGCAGCGCGCACAGCGTCGCCTCCGGCCGCGTCGCGTACACCTTCGGCCTCGAGGGGCCGGCGGTCAGCGTCGACACCGCCTGCTCGTCCTCGCTGGTGGCGCTGCACCTGGCGGTACAGGCACTGCGTCAGGGGGAGTGCTCGCTCGCGCTCGCCGGCGGGGTGACGGTGATGGCGACGCCGAGCGTGTTCATCGAGTTCAGCCGTCAGCGCGGGATGGCGCCCGACGGCCGCTGCAAGTCGTTCTCGGCGGACGCCGACGGCGCCGGCTGGTCCGAGGGCGTCGGCATGCTGCTGGTCGAACGCCTCTCGGACGCCCGGCGCAACGGACACCCGGTGCTCGCCGTGGTACGCGGCACGGCGGTCAACCAGGACGGCGCCAGCAACGGCTTGACGGCGCCCAACGGCCCCTCGCAGCAGCGGGTGATCGGGCAGGCGCTGGCCGCGGCGGGGCTCAGCGGCGCCGACGTGGACGCGGTCGAGGCGCACGGCACCGGCACCACACTCGGCGACCCGATCGAGGCCCAGGCGATCCTGGCCACCTACGGCCGCGAGCACACCGACGCCCGGCCGCTGTGGCTGGGCTCGCTCAAGTCCAACATCGGTCACGCCCAGGCCGCCGCCGGCGTCGGCGGGGTGATCAAGATGGTGTCGGCGATGCGGCACGGCCTGCTGCCCCGCACACTGCACGCGGACCGGCCGTCGCCGCACGTCGACTGGTCCGACGGGACGGTCCGCCTGCTCACCGAGGAACAGCCGTGGCCCGCCTCGGACCGCCCCCGCCGTGCGGCGGTGTCCTCCTTCGGGATCAGCGGCACCAACGCCCACGTGATCGTCGAGCAGGCCGCGCAGGACCCGCGACCGGCCCCGCCGCGCGCGGACCCCGACCCCGCGACGTCGGCGTGGATCCTGTCCGCCCGCACCGCCGAGGCGCTGCCGGCCCAGGCCGAACGGCTGCTGGAGTGGCTGGCCGAGGAACCCGAGCGGCACCCGGCCGACATCGCGCTGTCGCTGACCACCACCCGCTCGCTCCTGGAACACCGCGCGGCCGTCGTCGGCACCGACCACGCGCAACTGCTCCGGGGCCTGAGCGCGCTGGCCGGCGGCGAACGCTCGCCCGACGTACTGCGGGCCGTGGCCGGGCCGCCCGGCCGCACCGCCGTGCTGTTCACCGGCCAGGGCAGCCAACGTCTCGGCATGGGCCGGGAACTGTACGAGAGCGAGCCGGTGTTCGCCGCGGCCTTCGACGCGGTCCGCGCCGAACTCGACCCGCTCCTGGACCACCCCCTACGCGAGGTGGTGTTCGCCGAACCCGGCAGCCCACAGGCGGCCCTGCTCGAATCGACCCGCTACGCCCAGCCCGCGCTGTTCGCCCTGGAGACCGCGCTGTACCGGCTGGTGGAGCACTTCGGCTTCACCCCCGACGCGGTGATCGGCCACTCGCTCGGCGAACTGACCGCCGCGCACGTCGCGGGGGTGCTGTCGCTGCGGGACGCGTGCGTCCTGGTCGAGGCGCGCGGACGGCTGATGCACAGCGCGACCGAGGGCGGCGCGATGGTCGCCATCGGCGCCGCCGAACACCTCGTGCGCCCCCACCTGGACGCGTACGCCGGGTCGCTGAGCCTGGCCGCGGTGAACGGCCCCGAGGCGGTGGTGGTCTCCGGCGACGCCGAGGCCGCCGAGGCCCTGGCCCGGACGTTCCGGGCGCAGGGGATACGGACCAAGCGGCTGCGGGTCGGCCGCGCGTTCCACTCGCCGCACATGGACCCGATCCTGGCGGCGTTTCGCCGGGTCGCCGAGGGTGTGGACTACCGCACCCCGGCCATCCCCGTGGTCTCCAATCTCACCGGCCGGATCGCGACCCCGCAGGAACTCGCCTCCCCCGAACACTGGGTGCGGCACGTTCGGGAAACGGTCCGCTTCCACGACGGGCTGCACGCCCTGCGCGAGCACGGCGTCGACTCCTGCCTGGAGTTGGGCCCGGACCCGGTCCTCACCGCGATGGTCCGGGACACCTTCGACGAGCAGGGGCCCACATCCGTCGCGGTGCTGGCCGCCGGTCGGCCGGAAGGGGACACCCTGACCCGGGCGCTGGCCGAGGTACACCTGCGCGGAGGCGCCGTCGACTGGGCCGTACCGCTCGCCCGGCGCGGGGCCCGGCCGATCCCGCTGCCGACCTACGCGTTCCGGCGCACGCGGTACTGGCTCGACCAGCCCGCCGCCACCGACGCGGCCGCGGCCGGGCAGGACACCGCGGACCACCCGCTGCTCGGCGCGGCCATCGAGGTCGCCGACGGCGGCGAACTCCTGCTGACCGGGCGACTCTCGCTCGCGGACCGGCCCTGGCTGGGCGACCACCGATTGCACGGCCTCGCGCTGCTGCCCGCCTCCGCGCTGGTCGATCTGGCCACGCGTGCCGGGGAGCGGGTGGGCTGCGCCCTGATCGAGGAACTCACCCTGCACACACCGCTGATCCTCCCGGAGGAGGGCACCGTGCGGCTGCAGGTGGTGGTTCGGGCCCTGGAGGCGGGTCGGCACTCGATCACCGTGCACAGCCGCCCCGAGGGCGCGTCGGTCGGGCTCGACACGCCGGCCTGGACGCGGCACGCCGACGGCGTACTCGCGCCGCGCCCCGTCACGGACACGGCGCGGCCGCACACGACACTCACCGCCGCGTGGCCGCCGCCGGGAGCGACACCGCTCGATCCCCGGGACCTGGACGGGCGGTTGGTCGACGCGGGCGTGGACTACGGGCCCGCCTTCCAGGGGGTGCGGGGCGTGTGGCGGCACCCGGACGGAAGCATCTACGCCGAGGTTCGGCTGCCCGCCGAGACCGCGCCGGAGGCCCGGACGTTCGGGATCCACCCCGCACTGTTGGACGCCGCCCTGCGACCGCTCGCGCTCGACGATCCGCAATCCGGGCCGGAGCGGGCGGACCGGGTGCGCCTGCCCTTCTCGTGGAGCGGGGTGGAACTGTACGCGAGTGGTGCCGTCGAGGCCCGCGTGCGGATCGCGCCCGGCGTCGCAAAGGACTCCGTCGGCGTCGAATTGGCCGACGGACAGGGCAAACCGATCGCCCGAGCCGAAGCGCTGCTGCTGCGCGCGCTGCCCGCCGACGGACTCGGCCCGGCCCGCGCGGACGGCGCCGGGTTGTACCGGGTCGAGTGGAATCCGGTGGCGGGCTTCGCCGGACGCGGTGACCGGCCCGCCGCCGTCGTGGACCTGCGCTCGCCGTCGACGGCCGGCCGGGGCGCACCGCCCGCGCGGACCCGCGCCGCGGCGTTGAACGCGGTCGAGCGGTTGACGGAATGGCTCGGCGACGACGCCGCGTCCGACGTGCCCCTGGTCGTGCTGACGTCCGGGGGAGTGGCGGTGCATCCCGATGAGGTGGCGGATCCGGTCGTCGCCGCCGTGTGGGGACTGGTGCGCAGCGCACAGGCCGAACACCCCGACCGGATCACCCTGCTCGATCTCGAAGCGGGAGCCGAGACCGCGGACGGCATCGAAGCGGCCGCGGCGTCGCCGGAGCCACAGATCGCGGTGCGCGGCGGGGTACCGTACGCGCCCCGCCTGGTGGCGCGGCGTCCCGAACCGGCCCGAGGCGAGGCGGTGTCGTTCCCGAGCGAGGGCACCGTCCTGGTCACCGGCGCCACCGGGCTCCTGGGCACACTGCTCACCCGACACCTGGTACACGCGCACGGCGTGCGTCACCTGCTGCTCGTCGGCCGCCGCGGACCGCAGGCCCCGGGCGCGCGGAACCTGCTCGCCGAACTCGCCGAGGCGGGGGCCGAGGTGACGATGGCGGCGTGCGACGCGAGCGACGCCGAGGCGTTGGCAGGGCTGCTCGACACACTGCCGGCCGCGCATCCGCTGACGGCCGTCCTACATCTGGCCGGTGTCCTGGACGACGGCGTACTCACCGGTGTGACCGGGCCCCGGCTCGACGTGGTGCTGCGGCCGAAGGCGGACGCGGCCTGGAACCTGCACCGCCTGACCGAGGGACGGGACCTGTCGGCCTTCGTGCTCTTCTCCTCGATCGCGGCCACCGTGGGCACGCCGGGGCAGGCGAACTACGCCGCCGCCAACGCGTTTTTGGACGCGTTGGCCGGACAACGCGCCGCCGAGGGGCTGCCCGCGTTGTCGATCGGCTGGGGACTGTGGGACCAGGGCGGGATGGCGGGTGCGCTCGGGGACGTCGACCGGGCCCGGTTGGCCCGCTCCGGCATCGCGCCGATGTCCGCGGCCGCCGGGCTGGCGCTGTTCGACGCCGCCCTGGGCGCGGGTGAGCCCACGCTGGTCGCGGCGCGGCTGGACACCTCCGGCGGCGCGGACGAATCCGGGCTCCCGGGGCTGCCCACGATCCTGCGCCGGGCCGTGCGCACGCCGGTGCGAAGCCGCGCGGTGGACGCCGGCGAGGCGGCCGGGCCGGCGGGGCCGGTGCTCGCGGGTCTGGAGGGCGAGCAGCGCGATTCGGTGCTGATCGACATGGTCCGGCAGGAGGTCGCGGACGTACTCGGCCATCCGGATCCCGGCACCGTGGACACGCGACGCGGACTCCAGGACCTCGGGCTCGACTCGCTGACGGCCGTGGAGTTGCGCAATCGGCTCTCCGCCCGGGTGGGACTGCGGCTGCCGACCACGATCGTCTTCGACCACCCGAACGTGGCGGCGTTGGCGGCCAGGGTGGGCCTGCTGCTGACGCCCGAGGCCGCGCCCGGCGAGGCGGAGGTGTTGGCGGAGGAACTGCGCCGCCTGGAGGCGCTGTTGACGCGGACCGGGGTGGACCGGCAGGAGCATGCCCGGATCGGGTCCCGGTTGCGGAGTCTGCTGCGTGTGTGGGACCGCACGACACCGGTCGGCGAGGCGGACACGGACGACGAGGGCGCGTTGGCCGACGTCGGCGACGACGAGTTGTTCCGGGCGCTGGACGACGAACTGGGCGTGTCGACGGGGGACTGAGCGGCCCGCCGACACGAAGCCGGGCCGCACCCGCGAACGTGGGTGCGGCCCGGCGAGTCATGCTCGCTTCCGTCGGCTCAGCCGACGGTGGCGAGGTCGTAGATGTCCTTCAGCGTTCGTGCCTCCAGGGCGTCCGGCAGGGATACCTGGCGACCGGTTTCCCGCTCCAACACGGTGACCAGGGCCAGCAGGTGTACCGAGTCCCAGCCCGGCACCCGGTCGAAGTCCTCCCGCACCACCTCGGCGGTGACCGGCAGGCCGAGCGAGTCGCGGAGCACCAGGACGAAGTCGTCGAGGGTCATCACAGTTGGGTCCTCCCGATGCTTCCGCTCAGCCGCAGGTGTCGCGGCCGCTCGGGGACATGGATCAGGTCGTGCCGGAATCGGATCGTGCCGTCGTCGTCGACACGCTCCGTCTCGAAGCCGTTGCGCGGGTAGAAGTCCCGCACCTTGTCGTTCTTCGCGGACGGCCGATAGGTCGCCAGCACCTGTCGCGCGCCCTCGGCGCGGGCGTGTTCGAGCAGGGCGGCCAGGCACGCCGACTCGATGCCCCGCGAGAACACCCGGCAACTGAGCAGGAAGTTCTCGATGCGCCAGACGCTTTCGTCCCGGTCCACGAACCGGTCCACGAACACCGCGCCGACCAGCCCGTTGTCGCCGAACCGGTCGCCCGATCGGATGCCGAGCACCAGTGCCCGCGCCGCCGCCGCACGCTCTTCCACGTCGGACTGTCCCAGACGTTCGGTCGTGAGGTTGAACTGATTGGTGCGCAGTGTCAGTTGCGCGACGCGCGCCACCTGCGCGGGCGTCACCTCGGCGAATTCCACTTCGATACCCAGGCCCGCCAGGTAGTCGTCGATCGAGGCGAAGCTGTCGAGGAAGTCCTTGCGCTGCGACTCCTCGCGATATCTGGCCGGGCGGGCGACGTCCTCGACGGTGACCTCACGGACGTCGAACCAGCCGTCCGAGAGCAGGCGTTGTACGTGCGTCGCCGGATCGCCGTCGAGCCGGACGACCGCCACCTCGGGCAACTCCCGTGCGACCAACCCGCATTCGTAGGGGCTGTCGTCGGCGAAGACGAGACTGTCCAGGCCGATGTTGAGATCGGCGGCCAGCGAGCGCAGATTGTCGTGCTTGGGCGCCCAGTCGGCAACGATCCGAACGAAGTCCTCCTCGCCGAGGGTCATCTCGGGGTGCTCGCGCAGCACCTCCCGGACCGGGTCGAGATCGTTCTTGCTGACGGCGGCGAGCAGTACGCCCTGGGCGGACAGTTGCAGCGCGGTGCGCTGCACGGCGCGAAACGCCTCGCCCCGGTAGCTGCCGGCGACCTCGATTCCCTCGGGGCCGTCGTCACCGAGCACACCTCCCCACACGGTGTTGTCCAGGTCGAGGACCAGACACTTGCGGGCCCGTCCGGACAGGCCGCGGGCCAGGTGGGCGAGTTCCCGGGTGTAGCCGGCGGTCAACTCGGGGGAGAGGTGCGTTCCGGTGTACGTGCTCAGCCGCACGTCCCGGCCGGGCAGTCCCGAGCCGATCAACGGTTCCAGATCGAGCACGATCAGCCGCGGACGGTCCTCCATCAGGCGCAACACCCGCGCGTTGGCCTCGCGCCACAGCGCGCCCAGCCGGGCCCGTGAGCGGTGGTCCACCAACTGCGCGACGTGCTCTCGGGGAAGCGGCAGCGTGTTGTACACGAGCGTGCCGTGCCCCACCGCCTCGAACGTGTCGGCCAGCGCGGTCAACCGGCGCTCGGTGGCCGCCAGCGCCGATTCCACGTGCTCCGGTCCCCAGGGCACCGGCACCTCGTCGAACACGACCGTGTGGTCGAGCAGACAGGCCACCAGGTCGGGTCGGGCCGCGTACAGCGCGCTGTTCGGATCGGACAGTTCGAAGACGTAGGCGTCGAAATCGGTGACGTGCGGACGCAACAGCAGCCCGTGTCGCGCCAGTTCGACGGTGAGCGACGGGGTGACCCCGGTGACGGTGCCGTGGCCGGTGACCGCGACCGACACCACCGGAGTCCGTGGATGCAGTTCCACCACCTCGTCCACCGAAAGCCGGGACAACACCCGGCCCGCGTCGACGAGTTCGGGCGGCGGCAAGTCACGCAGCAGGCCGGGTATCCGGGGATACTCGGCGGCCAATCGGTGCTGTCGATGCAGGTTTCGGAAGGTGTATTCGAGCGGATCGCCCACAGGCGCGGCCGCGGTGCGGTTCATGTGAGAGACAACCCTTCGATCGTGCGACCGCGATCAGCTGGCCACCGGCTCGTCGAGGACATCGTCGGAGACGAGGATCGCCTGGTGCAGATTGCGCAGCGACCGGCACGGCTCCAACCCCAGCTGCGAATGCAGCACCCCGCGCGCCAACTGGTAGACCTGCAGGGCTTCGGCCTGCCGCTCGGAGCGGTACAGCACCAGCATCAACTGCCGGTAGAACGCCTCACGCAGGGGATGGTGCGCGGTCAGCCTGGAGAGCCGACTGAGGATCTCGCGATGGCGCCCCAGCGCGATGTACGCGTCGATGCACATCTCCTCGCAGTCCAGCCGCTCCTGCTCGGCCCAGGTGGCGAATCCGCTGACGATGGGGCCCTCGCCCACACCGTCCAGGACCGGTCCCCGGTACAGCGCCAACGCCTTCTCCAGATCGACCACGGCATCGGCGAAGCGTCCCGCCCGGTGATGCGCGCGCCCGCTGTCGGCGGCGCGTTGGAAGTCGTGCAGATCCGACTCGCCGTCCTCGACCCGCAGCAGATACCCCGGGATCCGAGTGGCGATGGCATCCGCGCGCCCACCCACGGCGGTGAGCAACTTGCGGAGCTGGCACACATAGACGTGCAGGGCGGGAGTCGCCCGCCGCGGTGGGTTCTCCCGCCACAATTCGTTGATGAGTTGGTCCTTGGTCACCACCCGCCCGGCTCCGATGAGCAGGGCGGCCAGCAACACCTCGGTCTTGGGCGCACTGAGGATCGATTGGCCGCGCTCACCCGAGACGCGCAAGGGGCCGAGCAGTTCATAACGCATGGGCATTCTCCCCGTAAGAGACCGCATTGCGAATGCCCTTCGAGTCTTGGGGAGTCGCGCACCGGGCGCATCGGTGAAACTACTTAGAGTCCCCCGTCGACCGAAAACCACCGTCCCGAAAGCCCTCGGCGCGATCTCGATCATGCTCACGACCAGCGGTTGCCCCGCGTAGACCCCGGAAAGATGCCCGCCTCGGCACACCCATGAAACCAAGAGTCAACCGCCGCGAAACAATCCGCGACACCACGAACGACATTACGACGCGGGGAATCGAACGCTCCGCTTCCCGATAGATCCCCCGAAACCCGGACACGGTCGCATCCGCCGCGTCGCCGAACCATTCCCGCAAAGCTCCCGTACATCCGGGATTTCACCGCTCGGCAACGGCCCGAAGGATATGAATCGTGCCCCGAACCGGACGCGTCGCGTCAGAGCACATCACCACAGGAGCAACCGCACGAAAGGACCACCGCATCACCCTGACGGCAGGCTCGCCACCTCGAACGGGAACCCCGCAAGAGGCCGGTACGTCCGCACGGCCGTCTGCCGACCCACAGCGGGGTCCACCCGCGTCTCCACCCGGGTTTCCACCCGTGGGTCCAGGTGCGGAACGGGGCACGGCGGCAGCCTGGGGACATGAACACCACAGACTGGATCACCGACATCCTTCTCGTTCTCATCGTCTTTCGGCAGTTGCGGGAAGACCGACTGGACCGCAAGACGTTCCTCATCCCGCTGGGGATCGTGGCCTTCGTGGCGTGGAAGTACCTGGACACGATTCCCACCGCGGGCAACGACACGGTGTTGATCGGCGCCCTGATGGCGATCGGCGCGGCGCTCGGCGCGGCGGGCGGCATTTTCACTCGGATCCGCTCCGCCGGCGGGCATCTGCTGATCAAGGCCGGTGCGGTCTCCGCGGTGTTGTGGGTGGTGGGCATGGGCGCGCGGATGGGCTTCCAGGTGTGGGTCGACCACGGCGGTGCCGACGACGTCGCCCGCTTCAGCCTCGCCCACCACATCACCACCGGGCAGGCGTGGGTCGCGGCGTTCGTGCTGATGGCGCTCACCGAGGTCGTCACCCGGGTGGCCACGATCTTCATACGGAGCCGGATGGTGGACTCCGTACGGTCGGCGGGCACGGCGGCGCGGGCGGCGTCGTCCCTGGACCGGGTGGCCTGACGGTGGGATATGGTCGCGCCGTGCCCGTATCCGAGAGCGTTCCCGTAGCCGGGTCGTCCTCGGGGCGCCGTCCCGGTCCACGAGCGATGGTCCGGCACGACCCCCGGGTGCAGTGGGCCTTCACCCTGGGCGTGATCGTCGTGGGAATCGCGACGATCCGCCCGATGGGCTTCAGCGGTCGCGGCCTGGCCGTCGTCGTCCTCGTCGCGTTGAACTCGCTGTTCCTGTCGGGCCGCAACGTTCCCCAGGACCGGATTCCCGCACGTGTGGTCGTCGTATGGGCGTCGCTGGGCATCGTCGCGGCGGCCGCCCTGATCGGCACCGCCCGTACCGGGACCGGCTACCTGTTCGCGTTCTTTCTCGTCGGCCACATCGGTTATCGGCTCCCGCCCATATGGGCCGTCCCGCTCGCGGCGCTGGCCGGTGGACTCTGCGGTGGAGTGCTGTATCTGCGCCTGGGCCCGGGGCACGAGTCGTTGTCCTGGGGGGTCGGGTTGTGCGCCGCCCTGCCGGTGGTGGTGGGCATCGTCAGCCGCAGTCGGCAGCGGGCGATCGACGCCGTGATCGAATCCGCGGAAGCCGCCGAGCGCGCCGCCCGCGCCGAGGCCCGCACGGCCGCCCTGGCCGAGCGCGGCCGCATCGCCCGGGACGTGCACGACGTCCTCGCGCACTCCCTGGCCGGCATCAACATGCAACTCGAACTGGTGGACGCCCTCCTCGACACGGGCGACCTGACCCGGATCCGCGAGGCCAACGACCGGGCGCACAGCCTGGTCAAGGAGAGTCTGAAGCAGGCCCAGTGGACCGTTCACGCGCTGCGCGAGGACACGCTGCCGCTGCTGGGGAGCCTGAGCGCCATGATCGAGTCGTCGGGCCACCGGGACGCGCTCACCGTCGACGGCACCGTACGCGAGCCGCCGGCCCGCGTGGTCCAGCACCTGCTGCGGATCGCCCAGGAGGCGCTGACCAACGCCGCTCGACACGCGCCCGGAGGCGACGTACGGGTGGAGGTGACGTTCGCCGCCGCATCCACGACACTGAGGATCCGCAACGGCCCCG
This sequence comes from Embleya sp. NPDC056575, assembly GCF_042793325.1. Taxonomy (NCBI): domain Bacteria; kingdom Bacillati; phylum Actinomycetota; class Actinomycetes; order Kitasatosporales; family Streptomycetaceae; genus Embleya; species Embleya sp. NPDC056575. The sequence goes on along the minus strand of NZ_JBHTVA010000004.1, from coordinate 32,524 downwards.
CCACCCGGGAGGCGGCCGGGGCCGGCAGCGGCATGGGACTGATCGGGATGCGCGAACGCATCGCCATGGTGGACGGAACCCTGACCGCCGGACCGATCACCGACGGACCGGACCGAGGCGGCTGGCAGGTGGAGGCGGTGATCCCGGAATGAGCGACGCCGGCGACAGCACGCGGCACGACGCGCGGTCGGCCGATGTGCCCCGGCGGCTGCGGGTGGTCGTGGCCGACGACCAGGCCGCCGTGCGCGAACCGCTCGCGGCCGTACTCGCGCTCTCCGAGGACATCGACGTCGTCGCGGCCGCCGCGGACGGGGACCAGGTGCTCGCCGCGGCTGCCGCCGGCCCGGTGGACGTGGTGCTCATGGACCTGCGCATGCCCCGCACCGACGGCATCGAGGCGACCCGCCGACTCACCGACGAACACCCCGAGGTGGCCGTCGTCGTCCTGACCACATTCGCCGACGACGACTCGATCCTGGCCGCGCTGAGCGCGGGCGCCCGCGGCTACCTCACCAAGAACGCCGGACGCCGCGACATCGTCCGCGCGATCCGAGCCGCCGCCGCGGGCCAGTCCGTCCTCGACCGCGAGGTCCAGGACCGCCTGCTGGCCACCGTCCGCACCCGGGCCACGACGCCGAGCCGAAACCTCCCCGACGACATCACACCCCGCGAACGCGAAGTCCTCGCCCTCATCGGCCGGGGCCTGCCCAACCGGGCCATCGCCGAAAAACTCTTCATCAGCGAGGCCACCGTCAAAACCCACATCAACAACCTCTTCGCCAAGGCCGGCATCCGCGACCGCGCCGACGCGGTACGCCGAGCCATCGCGGCGGGCCTGTGACACCACGCCGGACGGCCGCCACCTGAGCCGCGGGACGACGGTGCGTGAGGACGCGTATGCGAGTGTGGTGGTCGCCGTGACGATCGTGGACCATCCAGCGGGACGGCCCGACCCTCCGCCGACTCGCGGGCCGGCCGCCGGCGCCGTCGCCTTCGGGAATCCCGCCCGTCCGGATGGCCGGTGGTCAGCGCGGCCGTGACACCGGGTCCGGCGCTGTGGCGACGGGTGTCGGACCGCTCGGCGATGCCACGTAGGGCGACAGCTTCGCCGCGTTCATGATCCACATGATCCGGTCGATTCCCTCGGCGGACACATCGACGGACAGGAGGGCCACGGCCTCCCCGCCGGAGGAGACGACGACAGCGGGACGACCGTTGGCCTCGACCCACCGCACCTCCGTGCGGAGCCAGAACCGGGGGGCGAAGGCCACGAGGTACTTGGAGACGCGCAGGCGTCCGACGACCGGGATCTTGGACGCACCGCGCAGCCCCCCGCCGTCGGTGTAGCTGACGACATCCGCGGCGAGCACGTTCTCCAGCGCCGCCAGATCACCCTTTTGCGCGGCGGCGAGGAACACCTCCAGGAGGCGGCGGTGATCAGTCGTACCGACGCGTTCCCTACGCTCGGCGGCCAGGTGTTTGCGCCCGCGGCTCACCAGTTGCCGGGTATTGGCCTCACTCGTCTCCAGGATGTCGGCGATCCGCGCGTAGGGGTAGTCGAAGGCTTCCCGCAGGACGTACGCGGCGCGCTCCATCGGGTTCAGCTTCTCCAGCAGGAAGAGAACCGCCAGTTCGAGGGCCTCGGCCCGTTCGGCACCCACCTGCGGATCCGCGCTGGTATCGACCGGCTCGGGAAGCCACGGGCCGACGTAGGACTCCCGCCGCACTCTGGCGGACTGGGCCAGGTTGATGGCCAGACGGGCGGTGACCGTGGTCAGGAAGGCCGTCGGCTCCAGGATGCGAGCACGATCCGCGTTCTGCCAACGAAGCCACGCCTCCTGGACGATGTCCTCCGCTTCCACGGCGCTTCCGAGCACCCGATACGCGACACCGAAGAGCCGCGGTCGCGCCGCGAGGAAGTCCCTCGCCGCCTGGTCGAGGGAATCGGCGTCGGCCCCAGCGTGCATGTTCGTCCCCTTCGACTCCGGCGCCGCCATGCTACAAGCCGGTGCGGCGACCACGCGCCGCCAAAGAAGTGGGTCGAGCCCGACACGGCGCGGATCCGGATCTGTCACATCCGTACGGGGTGCCCGGTCATATGTGTCGTCCGGGTGAACGAAGCCCCCGGGAAACAGGGAGGATCCGACATGAAGATCGTGGTCATCGGTGGTACCGGCCTGATCGGTTCGAAGGTCGTCGGCAAATTGGCCGAGCACGGGCACGAAGCGGTCGCGGCGGCGCCGAACACCGGGGTGAACACCCTTACCGGGGAGGGATTGGCCGAGGTGATGAAGGGCGCGGACGCCGTCGTCGACGTGTCCAACTCGCCGTCGTTCGAAGACGCCGCGGTGTTGGACTTCTTCACCACCTCCACCCGCAACCTGTCGGCCGCCGAGGAGGAGGCGGGAGTGGGGCACCACGTGGTGCTGTCGGTGGTGGGCAGCGACCGCCGACCCGACATCGGCTACTTCCGCGCGAAGATCGCCCAGGAGCAACTCGTCAAGGAATCGCCCATCCCGTTCTCGATCGTGCACGCGACGCAGTTCTACGAGTTCGGTCGGCGTATCGCGGACGAGGCGACGACGGGCAACGAGGTGCACATCGCGCCGGTCGCCTTCCAACCGGTCGCCGGCGACGACGTCGCGCAGTTGGTGGGCCGGACCGCGGTGGGCACACCGAGCAACACGATGGTCGAGATCGCCGGGCCGACGCGGTACCGGATGGACGAGTTCTTCCGGAGGGCCCTGGCCGCGTGGGGCGACCCGCGTGAGGTGGTCACCGACTCGCAGGCGCACTACTTCGGCGCGGTGCCCGACGAACTCACGCTCGTTCCGCTCGACGGCGCCATCCTCGCCGAGATCACCTACCAGGACTGGCTGAAGCAGGCCACCGTCTAGCACGTGGCACACCCCAATGGCACCTGGCCGATACGGCGCACAGCCGCCTGCCCGCCGTATCGGCCGAGTTCCCCCCGGAGCCGAAGAGGGCCGGCCGCCGCGGTGGCTCGCCCGACTGCTCGCCGTCGTCGACGACGCGTCGCGCCCGGCGCAGCCGGCAAGTCAGGGTCGGCGAGGCGTTTCGCCGGGGCACGAGGGCCTCCCGCGGTCGGGCGTGGATGTCGCAAGCCACCCGAACCACAAGGCCCTCACACCCGTTCGAGCACCGGCTCGCATGTCACCGATGTCTCGGGACGGCCCGTCCGGCGGCTCGCCGTCTTCTCAGTAGGCGATGTAGCCGCGGCCGCCGGCAGTGCCCTTGAACTGGATGTAGAAACCGGATCCGTCGTTCACGTTCGTGGCGGCCAGCGCCCACTGGCCCGCCGGTGCCGTCCTCCACGCGTTGCACGAGCCGGTGGCCTTGAAACAAGTCCTGATCGAACGAGTGGTGTTGCTCTTGATATTGATGTCGTTGCAGTCGCTGGTCGTGTAGGCGTAGTAGCCCGTCGCAGGCCAGTGGGCGTTGCTGCTGCCGCTGCCCGGCGTGGCCTCGTACAGGAAAGCGGTGTCGAGACAGGCCGTCCGAACCCTTGTGCCCGCCTCCGACCCCGCGGCGCCGGCCGAGCCGGTCGTGGCGACGGCCGCTCCCGCGAGCAGAACGGAGGCCATTGCGAACGAGGCGAGACGATTATGTGATCGCACGGTATTTCTCCCTGTAAGGAGTCTTGAAGCCGAGGGGTGCTTTCTCGGGTCGCCGAGTACTCCGTGTCCGAAGACATCGCGCCCTCTTCCGACACAACCAATGTGACGAGGCGTGGAAGAGTCCTCAACAGCCACACCGTGTTCGGGACAGGGCTTTCGTGTTCGTGCAGGCCGATGTGGTTGTCCCGGTGTGTCCCGAACGGCCGCTGTCGCCGTCCCGAACGGAACGGGCCGCGGTCCGCCGTTCCGAGCCACGACTCCGCAACTCGCACCCTCACCGCCGGCGTACGGCCGCATCCCCGGGCGGCACGGAAGGCAGTTCGACCCATACGATCAGGCCGCCGCCCACGCGGGGTTCGGCCTCGACCGAACCACCATGCGCCACGCAAATGGAGCGGACGATGGACAGCCCGAGGCCGGCTCCCTTCACGGTGACCAGGCGAGCGGGGCCCGCGCGGCGAAAGGGCTCGAACAGCGTGGGGATCACGTCGGCACTCAACTCCGGTCCGGTGTTCCGCACTTCGAGGAGCGCGACACCGCCCGCGCCGATACCGGTGCGCACGTGGACCCGGCCGGCGCGCACCGTGTTGTGGCGAATGGCGTTCTCCACGAGGTTGCGCAACAGTTGCTCCAAGAGCAGCGCATCACCGGTGGTCGGTGCCTCGTGGTACTCCTCGATCATTTCGACGCCGGCCCGCCGCGCCTCCGGTTCGCTTTGCGCGCTCACGTGTGTGGCGATGTCCGCGAGATCGACCGACGCCGGCTCGGTGATCGCGTTCTCCGATCCGGCCAGTGCCAACAGGCCCGCGATCAACCGCTCATGGCGCGCGTTGATCTCCAACAGTCTGGTGCCGAGCGCACGCAGATCGGGCGAGGCGGTGCGGCGACGCATCGCCACCTCCACCAGCGCGCGGCCCAGGGTCAGCGGCGTACGCAACTCGTGTGAGGCGTTCGCCACGAACCGGCGTTGGCCGTCGAACGAGCGGTCCAATCGTTCGACCATCGTGTCGAAGGTGTCGGCGAGATCCTTGACCTCGTCGTCCGGCCCGCGAAGCGCGATGCGTTCGTACAGGAGGGGAACGGCGGCCGGGGCGCCCGCGATGCGGCGCGCGGTGTCGGTGACCCGGCGCAGTGGAGCCAGGACCCGTCCGGCGATCACCGTGCCCAGGCCGGCCGCCGCGCCGCCGACCGCGAGCAGCGCGATGCCGCCCTGAGCGATCAGCGAATGGGAGGCGGCGTCGCGCAACTCGCGGCGCTGGTCCTCGAACCACCGCTCGAGGTCGGTTTCCGGTGTCATAGGCCCCTGCGCCGCAAAGGTGTGGGCCGGATCCGGCGCAAGGGTCGTCTCGCCCTTGCCCGGCACGGAGACGAGCACACGGGAACCCTCCGGCCCGACCTTGGCGATCACCCTCGCGCCCCGCCTGTCGAGCTGCTGGGTGAACAGGGTGTATGTGAGGGCCAGCAGCAGTACGCCGGCCGCCAGGAACATCACGCCGTAGATCACCGTGAGCCGAGTACGCAGCCCCATCCGGCGCGGCAGGACCGCGAAGCGCCCCGGTCCCCTTCGCCGTTCGGGGCGCCCGCAGCGGGCGACACGGGCCCCGCCGTCCGTCGGTCGCGGTGTCCGGTGCCCGTGAGCGAGTCGGGGTCTCACCGGATCAGATATCCCACGCCGGCGACGGTCTCGATCACCGGCGGATCGCCCAGTTTGCGACGCAGTTTGAGCATCACGAGCCGCACTGCCCCGGTGAACGGGTCGGTGTGCTCGTCCCACGCCTTCTCCAGCAGTTCCTCCGCGGAGACCGGCGCGCCGTCGGCGCGCAGGAGTTCGACCAGGACGGCGAACTCCTTACGCGAGAGCGGCACATAGCGTCCATTGCGGTACACCTCGCGTCGGGCCGCGTCCAACGTGATGCCGGCGCGGCGCAGCACCGGTGGCATGGCCGCTCGGGAGCGTCGCCCCAACGCCAGTACCCGTGCCGCGAGTTCGGCGAACGCGAAGGGCTTGGTCAGGTAGTCGTCGGCGCCCAGGCCCAGCCCGGCGACGCGATCGACGATCCCGGCGGCGGCCGTGAGCATCAGCACGCGCACCGGCGAGTCGGAGGCCACCACGGCGCGGCACACATCGTCGCCCGGTAGGGCCGGCAGGTCCCGGTCCAGGACCACCACGTCGTAGTCGTTGACGCTCAGGCATTCCATTGCCCGCTCTCCGTCGTAGGCCACGTCCACCGCGTGGGCCTCCTCGCGCAACCACTCCGTGATCGCGTCGGCGAGCATCGGCTCGTCCTCGACCACCAGTACCCGCATGTGTGTCGTCCTTCCCCCACGGCTCCCGCGGGTCGATGCTCGCGGACGCGCCGTTTCCGGGGCGTAAGGAGCGCCGCCATCCGTCTACACCCAGGCGCGGAAAAGGTACGGAAACGCGTCCTCGCGTTGCATCGTCCTTCGTCGGACCGGAAAGGATCCGGTTCGCGGGCGGGAAGTACGCCGAGTGCATGCGCGAGAACGCCGTCCAGGAATTCCCCGACCCGGAACCCGGCCAACGCGGTGTGCGGGTCGAACGCGGGCCACCCGGCCGTCGAAGCCGTCCTCTCCGTGGCGGAAACGCCGACGAAACGCCTCCTCGTGTTGATTGTGCACAGCCGCGTAGGTCGCGGTGACAGCCACGGCACACGGAAGAGCCGCACCGTCACCGGGAATACCCAACATCTCGCATATCCCGTAGGTCGCGCACATCTCGTCAATAACGCAGATCGCGCGGATCGTGAATCACGCATCTCTCGTCACCCCCAGGAGTCCGACATGTCTTTCCGAAAGGTCGGCCGAGGCCTCGACCGCCGAGCGTTCCTGCAGCGAGCGGGTGCGGTCGCGGCGGTGGGTGCGGCCCTTCCTCTGCTCGGTTCCGCGCCTTCGGCGCTCGCTGCCGCGGACGACCCGGATCAGCTCTTTCGGCAGGGTCGGTTCGCCGATGCCGAGCGGGGCTATCGACGCCTTCTGCGCGACGATCCGGGCAACGCGAACGCGCACGCCGGGATCGGCTACATCGCACTGCTGTCCAACCGGTTCCGAACCGCCGAGGGGCACCTGTCCCAGGCCCTCGCCCTGGCACCCGACGACGTCTCCTCCACCCAGCGCCTCGCGGAGTGCTTCGTACGACAGGACCAACTCTCGCGCGCCGTCCCGCTGATGCGCCGTACCGGCCGGCCGCGTGATGAGGCGTTTGCCGAGGCATACTCCCGGATCGACGGCACCCCATGGCAGATCACCGGTGCCCGCGACACCCGCGTGCCCTTCCACACCCTGGACCCGGTGCCGTCGGTCGAGGCGAGGGTCAACGGCGGAGAGCCGCAGAAGTTCTACCTCGACACCTACGGCACGCTCGACCTGTCGACGGAGGCGGCGCACACGGCCGGACTGCGGGCACTGGCCACTTGGGAAGGCGGGGTCGTGGACGGCCATCCCGTGGTGATTCACGTGGGTGTCCTGGACTCGTTCACAATCGGGGAGATCGAGATCCGCAACATCCCGGTGCAGTGGAACGACACGCCACGCCCACCGCTCCCCGACGGATCCCAGGCGGCGGGCGTGTTCGGTACGACGATCTTCTACCACTTCCTGACCACGATGGACTACGCGCACCGAGCGCTGCTCCTGCGACGACGCACGGTTGCCCGTCCGTCGCCCGATGAACTTGCCCGGTTGCCGCTATGGCTGGCCGGTGACCACTTCCCGTGCACACTGGGCAGCCTCGGACAGCGCGAGCCCAGGATGGTGACCGTGGATACCGGTGGCATCGCCAGTGCTTTGGATACCACGGTGGCCATCGCCGAGCGATACGGGCTCACGGTGGACCACGCCCATCCCAGGGAGCGGTTCGGGATCAAGTTCTACCCGATCACCGCAGACCGGATCGGTCTCGGCGGTGCGGTCCGACGCAACGTCCAAGGCATGGGCGCGGAGAAGGTCTTTCCCGGATTTCCCGGCCCCGGGCAGTCGGCGCAGTTCGGTTTCGACCTGATCGCCAACTTCACCCACGAGTTCTTCAAACCGTACGCGGTCAGCTTCGACTACGTGGGCATGAAACTCTCCATCACCCGGGGCTGAAGACCCCCTCCCACGCGCGGCGGCAGCGTTGCATGGGCCACCCACGAACCGCCACCCGGCGTCTGATCAGGCCCAGTACTCCACGTACAGGGAGAAGCCGACCGCGCCGTTGCCGGTGCAGTGGTATGTGCTCGCCCCGGCGTAGTGCACGTACATCGCGCCGGTGTTCTGGCACTCGGACAGGTACCGATAGGTGGCGATGTAACTCCCGCCCGCCGCCCGCGCCGAACCTGCTCCCGCCGGATCGCACCTGGCAAGCCGGCAACTCGACCCACGACCCACAGGCATCTTCAGTGCGCGACGACAGCGAGGCGCGAATGACCCAATGGCAGGAACTCCGCGGCGGCGTGAACGTCGTGCGCCGTCACGGCGATGTCGTCCACCGGCCGGCGTCCCCGGCGACGCCGGCGATCCACCGGCTGCTGTGCCACATCCACGACCAGGGGTTCCACGGCGTACCGGAGCCACGGGGCTTCGACGCCGACGGCAACGAGGTGCTCACCTTCCTCGACGGCGAGGTGCACAACGCGCTCACCCCGGACCTCAGAAGTCCCGAACTCCTCACCTCCGTTGCCACACTTCTGCGAGCCCTCCACGACGCGAGCGTCACGTTCCGGCCCAACCCCACGGACCCCTGGCTGTTCCCGGTCCGGCAGCCGGCCGAGGTCATGTGCCACGGCGACGCCGCGCAGTACAACTGCGTGGTGAAGGACGGCGTGGCAGTCGGCTTCATCGACTTCGACGCGGCGCACCCGGGGCCACGCGTCTGGGACGTCGCCTACACCGTGTACCGGTTCGCGCCGCTGCAGGCGCCGGACAACCCGGAGAGCTTCGGCACACCGCACGAACAGGGACACCGCGTCGCCGCCTTCTGCCGGGCGTACGGGCCGGGCGTGGGCGCCGAGGTCGTCGACACCGTCCCCGACCGTCTGCAAGCCCTGATCGACTTCATGCGCGACCAGGCCGCACAGGGCAACGAGGCGTTCCGGCAACACATCGCGGACGGCCACGCCGACCTCTACGAGGCGGACATCCGCCATGTCCGCGCCCATCGCGACATCCTGCGCACCGCCTTCGAGGCCGGATAGCCGCGCCTGGGCGGGGCGGGCCGGGTGGGATCTGTTCGCCGGACGCCTTCACCGGCGCCTCCGGCCTCGGCGCAGCAGCAGCGCGAGGGCGAGGGCGAGTGCCACGGTTGCCGCGGTGATCAGCGGCGTGCGGTTGGCCTTTGCCGTGGTCGCGGCCATCTCGGCCTTCTCGCGGACCGGGTCGGGGGTCTTGTCGGCGGCGAGCTGTCCGGCTCGGGCCACACTGTCGCGGAGGTGGGTAACGGTATGGGCCGCCTTGTCGAGGACGGGGTCGGGCGTCCTGTCCTTGACCGACTCGGTGGCCTCCGTCGCCTTGTCCCGGAGTCGGTCGGTGACGTGGGCGGCCTTCTCGGCTGTTTGCTCCTTGATATCGGCCGCCTTGGCCTTGACCTGGGCCTTGACGTCGGCCTTGGCCGCCAGTGCCTCCACCGTACGGCCGAGTTCGTCGCGGGTATCCTCGATCTTCTCGCGCAACTGCTCGCGCGTGGGCGCGGATTCCTTGTCCTGGGGCTGGTGGGTCATCGGTGTGCCTTCTCCTTGATGACGGCGACGTCGGCCCTGAAGCTGTCGACGGTCTGTTCGGGTGCGGGAATACCGGCCTTGGCGATCTGCTTCTTCCCGCCAGCGGCCATTCCCGCGGCTACGGCCGCCAACAGGGCAGCGGTGATCAGGGCCGAAGCCCACACCGGCAGCAGCAGGGCCAAGGCTGCGACCACGGTGACGACGAGAGCTTGCGCGGCCAGGACGCCGACCACGCCGGCGCCGCCGAACAGGCCACCGCCGACCCCGAGGCGTTTGCCCTTTTGAGTCATCTCCGCCCGGGCAAGCCGCATTTCCTCGCGGACCAACTCGGAAATCTGCAGCGACGCTCGTGAGACCAGATTGCCCATCGACTCCTGGGAATTGCCGCGGCTCGGCTGTCCAACGGTGCTCATGGAATCCTCACTTTCCTCCTCGCGCTCGTTGCGGCTCTTCAGCGCGACTGCGGCCGACGACCTCGCTCCCGGGGTGATCGGGCTTACGGGCGCGGCTACCCCACAACCCGCCGGTCACTCGCCGGCCACGGCTCCCATCGCGCGGCTGCGTACACCGTCGGCACAAATCCACACGGTCGAGGAGGGGTGGTATCCGAAGTTCGGCGTTGTGGTCAGTGTTTCGGGCAGGTCGGGTCGTCCACGAGCACCGCGTTCGCGGGGATGATCACCACGTCCTCGTCGACCGACACCGAGCCCTTGGTCGTGGTGTAGGCACGCTTACCGGGCCCGACGCATTTGGTGGCGAGGTTGCCGAACCCGTCGGGGAAGTTGAACACTTCCGCAGGACTGTCCTCGCCCCGGTCACCGAGCACCGGGGCGTCCGCCTTGCCGCGCTCGTCGTAGTACTCCTGCGAACACCCGGCGACGGCGCCGAGAACCACGAACACCGACACGATCGGCGCCCATCGCATCGTGTGCGATAGCCGCAGCGCCTTCGTCCGCCTCGTCGCATTCACCCCGCGCACGTCGCGTCCGGGACGACCTGCACGTTGGAGGGGCCGCTCGCGTTCGTGGTCACGTAGGCGCGGAATCCGTGGCCGACGCACTTGGTGGCGAGGTTCCCGAAGCCGTCGGGGAAGTTGAACACCTGGGCCGGAGTGTCGTCGCCACGCTGATTCGCGACCGGCGAGTCGCCCTTGCCACGCTCGTCGTCGTCCCCGGCACACCCCGCCAACAGCAGCACACCCGCCAGCGCGCACGGTACGACACTCCACCCGAGTCCAGCCACGACGCTCCCTCCCTCGCACCACCCGCCCGTGAGATCAACATCCCAGCGGGCACGACCGCGACGCGATGGGGACTTCCCCACGCACCACCCGCGACCTCGCGCATCGTGAGCGCTTCCGGGCGTCAGGACGTAGGTTTCGCCCGCGCCGCGTGGTGAGGGCTTCGCCGACGAGGCGTCCGAGCTACGCGAGCGTGACGAGTTCGTACGTGCTCGTGCCGGCCAACCACAGGCCCAGCAGCAGCGACACCACGACGATCGCCTGGTCCTGGTGGGTATTGACGGCCGTGCGCAACCGTTCGAGCTCGATGTGTGCCCGGGTCGGCGCGAACGTGGCGTACAACTCCATCCCGAACAAAGTGGCCGTGGCGAGCACGAAGTAGCCCATCAGGGCCACGAACGTGGCGGCCGAGGAAAGGTCCGCGTTCATCACGGTGGCCCCACCCGCGGCGACCATCGCCCACGGCTGCAGCAGGATGGCGAGGCCGGCCGCGGTCCACCCGGAAACGCGATCCAGCCGTGCCATCCACTTCGGTTCTCCCCGGGAGCGGGTCGCGCCTCGGCGTCGTTTGCGCTCGCCGTAGACCACCAGCGCGATGCCCACGGTCAGCTTGACCACGAGACTCGCCGTGGAGGGCGCGCTGTGTCGCGAAGGCGGAACGCCCCCGGTCAACAGCAGCACCCCCGCGACCACCACGACGAGTTCCACGAGCCAGGTCAGGGTGAACACGAGCCCTTTCAGCAATCCCCTGTTCGCGGACAACAACAGGATGAACGCGGAGTTGTGCATCGGCCCCAGGGTGATGGCCGTTCCGATGAGGACGAGATCAAGGACCATGGTTGTCCTCGTGTGGGTGAATGCGGATCGGGGTCGCGTGAGAGCGTGTCAACGCACTCGGTACCACCCGTCGGGTCCCGCTACACAACAATTCGGAGCCGGTGCCCGCCATCCGGCTGACGTTGCGGCGCGGCGGATCGGGGCTCTTGTCGGGCGCTGGAACCATGTGGTCATGACAGCCGCGATGGGCAGGCCGGTGCGCTCCTCGGGGACGCGCCTGGTGCTGGTCCCGCTGGTCCTGGGGCAATTCCTGATGGCCCTGGACAGTTCTGTCATGAACGTGTCGATCGCGACGGTGGCCGAGGACGTGGGCACGACGGTGACCGGCATCCAGGGCGCGATCACGGCCTACACGCTCGTGATGGCGATGCTCATGATTCCGGGCGGCAAGGTCGGCGGGCTCATCGGTCGTCGGCGTGGGTTCATGATCGGTTGTGGCATCTACGGGTGCGGTTCGCTGACCACCGCGCTGGCCCCGAACCTGCCGGTGTTGCTGCTCGGTTGGGCGGTATTGGAAGGAGTCGGTGCGGCGCTCATCCTGCCCGCGATCGTGGCGTTGGTGGCGGGAAACTTCCCGGCGGAGCGTCGCCCTTCCGCATACGGGCTCGTTGCCGCCGCGGGGGCGGTGGCGATCGCCGCGGGTCCGCTGATCGGTGGCGTGGCGACCACGTACTTCTCGTGGCGCTGGGTCTTCGCCGGCGAGGTTCTGCTCGTGGCGGTGATCCTGGTACTCGCGGCCCGGGTCGCCGACGCGCCCGTCGCGGCGCGAGAGCGCCTGGACGTCCTCGGCGCCGTGTTGTCCGCCGGTGGGCTCGGGCTCTTCGTGTTCGGGGTGCTCAAGTCGGCGGAGTGGGGGTGGTTTCGCCCCAAACCCGAAGCGCCCGCCTGGTTGGGGGTGTCGCTGGTCGTCTGGCTGATGTTGTCCGGGATGGCCCTGGTGAGGCTCTTCCTCTCCTGGGAGACCCGTCTGTCGGCTCGGGGCGGGGATCCGCTCGTGGACCCGGCGATGCTGCACAATCGGCAACTCACCGGCGGCCTGACGATGTTCTTCTTCCAATACCTCGTGCAGATGGGCGTGTTCTTCGTCGTTCCGCTCTACCTGTCGATCGCGTTGGGCCTTTCGGCGTTGGCGACCGGCGCCCGTATCCTGCCGCTCTCGCTCACACTGCTGGCGGCCGCGATCCTGATTCCGCGGTTCCTTCCGAACGTCTCGCCGCGGCGCGTGGTGCGACTCGGAATCCTCGCGCTGCTCGCGGGGGCGGTGGCCATGATGGCCGCGCTGGACGCGGACGCCGGCCCCGAGATCGTCACCGTGCCCCTGTTGTTGATCGGACTCGGTATGGGCGCTCTGGCGTCGCAGCTCGGCTCGGTCACGGTATCCGCGGTCCCCGACGAGCGGAGCGCGGAGGTCGGCGGCGTACAGAACGCGGTCACCAACCTCGGTGCCTCGATCGGGACGGCGCTCGCGGGATCGCTCCTGATCGCCGCCATGACCTCGTCGTTCCTGAGCGCCATCGAGCACAATCCGGCGATTCCGGCGTCCGTCGCGAGCCAGGCGACCGTCGAACTCGAAGGCGGCGTCCCCTTCCTGTCGGACGAGCAGCTCACCTCCGCCCTCGACAAAGCCGGCACGACCACGGAGGTGAAAGACGCGGCCATCGAGGCGAACGACGCGGCCAGACTCGACGGCCTGCGGGCCGCACTCGCCGTCCTCGCCCTCAGTGCCCTCCTCGCCCTGTTCTTCACCGGACGCATCCCCACGACCCAACCCCGCTCGACCCGGCCCTAGCGACAACAGACGAACGCGAACGCAAGGACGCGTTCGTCCGATGTCGAACGTCGGACCGCGATCTCAGGCCAGGATCTTGGCCTTGGCCCGTTCGTATTCCTCGACCGTGATGTCACCGTCGTTCCTGAGCTGGGCGATACGGGCCAGTTCGTCGGACGTGCCGGGCGTGGCGGCCGCCTCGCGCACATATGAGCGGAACTCCTCCTGCTGCTGAGCGACCCTGCGTCGGTCGCGTTCGCCCATGCCGCGCCCGCGCGCGACGAAGTACACGAAGACGCCGAGGAACGGCAGGACCACGCACAGAACCAGCCAGCCCGTCTTGGCCCATCCACTGAGCGAGTCATCGCGGATGATGTCCCGGAAAACGTGGAAGAGGAGCATGATCCAGAGGATCCACAAGAAGAACCAGAGCATGGTCCAGAACGCGTTGAGAAGTGGATAGTCCATGATCGATCTCCTTCGATCAATCCCGACGGGATCCGCGAGGCCTTCCGGGAAGGCGGAGCCGCCGCCCACCTCGCCGTTGCGGGTGGGGCCAGGAGCACCGGGACTGTGGTCCGTCCACACGGGGTGGGCACGACGCCCGCGCGGAACACGTACGCGCCGCGATCGGCGACAACCATCCACCGTCACGGTGGTCCAATATCCAGTTTACGGCGGGATCTCACCCGATAGCCTCATCCGGCGCGCACCGACGAACTGCCCGGGGATCACGGCACACCGCCACCGACCGGGCCCGGCCGCCCGTTGTGGGCGTGAGTCCGCGAGAGCGTCGTTCGTCCCGTCGCGGCCAACAGCGCGATGATCGCGAGCAGGGCGAGAAGTACGGCCACGAGCAGCACGATCGTCCACGCGGTCGGGCGATTCCACAGGGCGAACCACAGGGCGATGACGAGGAGCGCGCCGATGGCGAGCCACCGTCGGTGGGCGGCCACCCAGGTGCCCGTCTTTCCCGTATGCAGCCCGTGCTTGTCGGCCCACCGCGCCACGGAGCCGGCCGCGCGCTCCATCGAACCGCGCACGGCCCGCGGAAGTCGGCCCGTCCCGGACAGGTAGGCGCCGAGGGCGACGACCAGACCCAGCACGATCCCGGTGCGGACGCTGTTCTTCAAAAAGCGCAGCAGCGTGTCGAAGATCGCCGAGGCGGCGGCGGGGGACTGTACCTGGGCGGGCAGGTGATCCAGATAGAAGCGTCGCGCGATCGCCAGGGCGATGGCCACGACCAGGCAGCCGAAGGCGACACCCAGGGCGGTGGTGACCAGGGCCCGGCGGCGACGCCGGGCCAGCAGTACCCCGATCGCGCCGAGCACAACGGCGATGATGGGCAACCAGTTGCCGAGCACGTCGAGCGCGTGTGCCGCATCCTGGAACTTCTGCAGTTTGTCGGACTGGACGAGCACCATCTGCTTGTCGACGTCGGGAATCTTGTCCGCGGGGCTGACCCCGGCGTTCACGAGGTCTTGTTTGACCGTGTCCACCGCGGCGCCGACATCGAGGGTGACGGTGCCCTCGTTGACCCCGACCGCGCCCCGGCCCTTGCCGGTGAGCGCGTGGTCCAGCGCCGAATGGGCGGCTCGGTTGGCGTTCTTCCAGACCGTCTCGAACCTGTCGCTCTGGGTGAAGCGCGTCGCCACCTTGTGGGCGGCCTGGGTCGCGGCGTCGTCCAACTGCGGTGCCAGCGACTTCACGGCGTTGCCCACTCGAGGTGGCAGCCCCTGGGACTCCAACCAGGCCGCGAGGTCCGAGGTGACCTCTTTGCCGTCGACCCGAACGTCGACCGCCTTGGTGATCCTGTCGGCCGCGGCGGATTCGATCGCCGGGTTCGACGCGAGGGGGGCGACCGTCTCGACGTACCTGTCGGTGTCCAGCACGATGTCGTGCACCCACACCGTGATCAGTGAGAGTGGTACCAGGACGCAGGTCAGTGTGATCAACACGGCCGAAACGATGCTCATCACGATTCGCCCCGCGCGCGAGCCTCGATGATGGACCGGCGTGCTGACGACCCGGGCAGACCCGGTATTGGGAGGCTCCGACGGCGTACTCATACCACTCTCCGGGCGACGGTGGAAGTGTTGCCATACGAGTCGAATATGCGCGAAGCGTGCGGGATCACGCACGTTGAGTTACGCCTACCGGGGTGGTCGGAAGCCGAGTCTTCGGGCGGAATCCGCCTGTCGAGTCGTATTGCACGCGGGACGGGGGATCGGGCGGTTCTCGGGCGCCCCGAATTCCGCACCGCCCGACGCTTGCGTCGAGCGAGTCAGGAGCCGAGGATCGCGGCCTTTTGGGCCTCGAACTCGCTTTCACTGAGTACGCCTTGTTGCTTCAGCTCGCCCAACTCCTTGAGCTGGGCGAGCTTGCTGCTCATGTCGTCCGCCGGTGCGGACGGTGCGGGTTCGGCGGCATAGGCGGGTCCGGGTGCGGGTTGCTGCGGTTCCTGCTGGGCCCAACGCCCGGCCTGGCGCCGGGAGACTCGGTTGGAGACCGCGGTGGCGGTTCCGGCGACGACGGCGGTGCGGGCGATGCCGCGAAGAAGCCCTGGCATGATCTGTCTCCTGTGCTGGTGCGGGAACGGCGTCGTGGAAAGCGACTCAGGCCCTGCTCTCGGCGGCGTCGAGCGATGCCAGAATCTCCTGGACCGGAATACGTCCATTGGCGACGAGCCGGGCTCCGCCACGTCGCAGGGCCGCTGCGAGCGGGCCCGCCCACACGTTCTCGTAGACGAGGACGGCCGCCGCGTTGCCGGGCTCCAGTACCTTGCTCGCGTCGTCGATCTCGTCCTGACCGAGCAGCCCCGAGGAGGCGCCCTCGAAGACGGCGAGGTCGAGATCGTCGTCGCCGGTCAGGTCGGCGACCTCGACTCCTTGGACCGTTCCGTCCGCGTTCTTGCGGACGAAGAGCAGATCCAGCACCCGGATGATGCCACGGTCGACCAGATCGATCAGGAGGGGCAGTCCCTCGCCGGTCATCCGATTCCCGGGAAACTCGATCACCAGGTAGTCGATCGGGCCGGGCTCGTAGGGTTCGTTGCTCATGTCGGCTCCTTGTCCGCTCTGGTCGTCGACGTGTGTCGGGTGGGGGCCACCCCTGCGCTTTCGCGGTGTGCGACAGCGCCGCAACCGACGGTGATCGTCGCCTTCGTCATTTCAGCAGCGGACGGCCGGCGACGCATCTCGGCTCACGTTCGACTCCCCGGGCCGGGGCGACCCTCCTCGCGTCGGCGTCGAGGCAGGCAAACCGCAGGCAAGCCGATGTGCCCGGCGACAGGCTGCTCCGGAGCCGCACGAAAGAATCGCCGGGTCGGTGC
This sequence comes from Embleya sp. NPDC056575, assembly GCF_042793325.1. Taxonomy (NCBI): domain Bacteria; kingdom Bacillati; phylum Actinomycetota; class Actinomycetes; order Kitasatosporales; family Streptomycetaceae; genus Embleya; species Embleya sp. NPDC056575. Next base: position 15,996 of record NZ_JBHTVA010000004.1, on the reverse strand, counting down.
TCCACGCGGAGGACATCATCACCTCGCCGCTCGAAGCGCCGGGGTGCTCGGACAAGGCCGTCCGCGGACGGCGGCCCCGCCGGCGACAAAACCCCGCCCGGGGGCGGTCAGTGGCCCAACGCCGCCTTCGCGGCAACGATGATCAGGCCGAGGAGGAGGTTCACGGCCCCCTCGGCGACCACCTGCATACGGCCGGCGCCGGCGGCGACGGCACCGAGGGAGGCCCAGACGACCTGTTGGGCCACGGCAACACCGAGGGCAAGCCACGCGGTGGTGCCGAGGCCGAGGCCCAGGAGGGGGCTCCCGGCCACAACCACGGCGGGGAGCACGGCTGCTTCGACGATGGACCGCTCGTGGCGTGCGACTCGGCGCACTTCGACGAAGTCGGGTCGTTGACCGTCCAGTCGTTCGCCGGCCAGGCGCGCGTAGACGTGGGCGGCCCAGAAGACGAGACCGGTGACGATGAGCAGGAGGCTGAGCTGCAGTCGTGGATACTTGCCCAGGGTCCCGGCGGTGGCCACCACGGAGGCCGCGAGCAGGGATCCGTACACGGCACCGGCGTAGTCGGTCCGGAACGTGCGCGTCGCGCCCGAGCCTCGCGACCTCTCGGACGGTTCGTGGGAGCGGGCCATGACTTCACAGTAGAAGGCGAAAGCAAACGACGCCTGTCACCGTCCCGGCCGAGCCGTGATCCCGAGGACGTCCGACCCACGGATCGGCCGTGGACCGCCACGAGACCGCGCCCTGGCCGAACTCACCCTCTCGGACAGGGCCTGCGACACCGGCCGCCGTACCCGCCTCACCACCGCCCCACGACGGCCGTTCGCCACGACCAGTGGCAGCACCGCGACAACCACTCGTTGAGCGCGGTGATAATCGGCCAACCTGTGGATCGGGACGGGTGTTTCGGGGGCGAGGTGCACCCGGTGTACCTGGGGACGGGCAGCCGGCCGGGGTCGAGCATCGACGGCCGGCGTCATCGTGGCCGGTGGGCGGTCGTTCGCCGTACGGCCGATTACGAGCGTCGCGGCTCACGGTGCCCTTGTTCGCAGGCGGGTTCGCCGCGAGACTCCCTCGTGTGCGCACCACGGCCGGCCGGGGCGAGGAATGGAACCCGTCTCCGGCGCCGGCCATTGGTTCCGTCCCATCGGACGAACATCCGGGAGCGTAATCCCATGTCGCGATCGAAACTCCGGTCCGTGCTGCTCGGTCTGGGCACCGCGGCCGCCATGCTCGCCACCACCCAGGCGACCGCCGTGGCAACCGAGACCTCTGCTCCGACGACGGTCTCCCCGGCCACGAGCTATTCCTGCACGGTCCCACCCGGCTACACATACACCGCTGCCACGCTCGTGACGTTCTGCGGAGGTACCGCCCTCAGCCCGTACTACACGATCGAACTTCCCAGCACGGGACTGTGGGCCTGTCTCGTCCCGCCGGGCTTCACCTACACCCAGACCACGAAGGTCACCTGGTGTGACCCTCACGGCCGAATGACCAACCAGTACCGTCTCCTGAAGCTCTGACCGATCGTTGTCGACCGACGCGGGGCGGGTGCCACGACCGCCCCGCGTCGGATGCGCCGATCGACGAGACGAACCACCGCGGGTTCAGTGTGCGGCGTCCAGTTTGGCGCGCTGTTCCCCGGTCAGCTCCAGGTCCACGGCCGCCAGACTCTCCTCCAGTTGCGCCACCGAGGACGCGCCGACCAGGGGGATGACCGGTATCTCGCCGCCGATGAGCCAGGACAGCACCACCTGATTGGGGGTTGCGCCGGTTTCGTCGGCCACCTGGTGCAGCGCCGCGAGGCGGGCGGGCGTGCCCGCGTGGTCGAAGCCGGCGTCCAGGGGCTTGTCCGGGCGTACGTAGGCGCCGCCCAGCAGCGGGGAGTAGGCGACCAGCGCGAGGCCGGGCTCGGCCCGCACATAGCTGAGCAGATCACCGGAGACCGTGCCGATCTCCCCGTCCGGGGAGCGCCTGCCGGGCAGGTCCCCCCGTCGCCGCAGATAGCTGTGTTGGTACTGGAGAACCTCGTAGCCGGGCAGGTCCGCGGCGGCGGCCAGGTTCCTGGCCCGCTCCACGCTCCACGCCCAGTGGTTGCTGGCGCCCAAGAGGCCGACCGTGCCGTCCGCGACCAGTGCGCCGAACGCCTCGACGATCTCCTCCCACGGCGCTTCGGGGAACCCGATGTGCGCGTACAGCAGGTCCAGCTTCTCCACGCCGAGGCGCTCGCGGCTGGCGGCCGAGGCCTCACGGATCACCTTGGCGTTCACCCCCTCGACGCCGTCCGAGGGGACCAGCCTGCTCGTGGAGCCGGTCGGCTCGGTGGTGGCGGTGGGCCGGCCGCCGAGCTTGGTGGCGATGGTGATCTCCTCGCCGACGCCGCGGCTGCGCCGCCAGCGGCCGAGCAGCGCCTCGCTTTCCCCGCCTCGACTGCCGGTGTTCCAGTACGCGTAGTTGTTCGCGGTGTCGATGAACGTGCCGCCCGCCTCGACATACCGATCGAGAATCGCGAACGACGTCTCCTCGTCGATGGTCGTGCCGAACAACATCGCTCCGAGACTGAGCACGCTCACCTCGCGCCGCGTCGCCGGATCGGCGCCGATGGTGCGGTATTTCACGGGAGTTCCCTCTCATTCGGTCTGGCCGGTGGCAGCGTGAACAGCACTTCCGCAACACGCTCCGTGCGCTGAGAAATCGGCTCCGGCGCCCAACTCCGGAGAGGTCGACCGCACCCCCGGCCGCCCGAACCGCGGTCCTGAGCAGCCCACACCACACGACAGCGCGGGGATCCGGCTCGAAAGCCGGGGCACACAGCGGCGGCTTTCACATGGATGATCGTCACGTGGCCGTACCGCGATGGCGTAGAAGATTCTTGTGCGCCTTCACTCACCCCGGGCCGGCCGACCTCAGCATCGCCCGGACCGCGCTGGGTACCTGGCCCGTGTGCTGTCGGAACACGCGGGTCAGGTGGGCCTGGTCGGCGAAGCCGTAGGTGGCCGCCAGCGTCCGCAGTGAGGAGTCGCCCTCGGCGAGGTCTTCGGCCACGGCGCGGACCCGTAGCTGGTTGCGGTAGTGGTTGAGGGTCTGCCCGGTGACCCGATGGAAGACCCTGCTGAGGTGGAAGGGGGAGCAGCCCACCTGGCGGCCGAGTTCCTCCAGGCTCACCGTCAGCGGCCCATCGATCAGCACCGCCCGCGTGTGTTCGACCAGCCTGCGGTGCGCCCGGACAGTGGCGGCGCGCCGCCCGGTCCGTGCGGGAGCATGCGCGGTGGGGGCCGTGGTGAGCAGGTGATGTACCCGCTCGGCGACCTCGAAGCGGTCGATCCCGGCCCGGCAGGCGGAGACCAGCCGCCGATGGGCCAGATCGAGCGCGGCGGTAACCGGTACGACAGGATCGCGGGCCGGTGGCGGGAGGAGGTCACCGTAGACGTCCTGGCCGAGATCGAGCATCGTGCTGACGTCGCGGGTGTGGGCCGGATGGGCGAAGGCCACTTCATCGCCCTGGCGGAGCACGAATCCCGTGACCGGGTCGGTGAACACCTCACGGCCGTTGACCCGCGCCAAGAACCCGCCGGAGCGGACCAACAGCATCCGCGTGACCCCGACCTCGGGCTCGGAAACCAAGATCGGCGGACGAAACGACCGCCGATCGTCACAACAGATGATCTCGACAATGCCGAGGGACGAATCCTCCGCCAGAGGACGCCTGGCTCCCGCCCCGTCACCCAGGATCTCCCGACACATCGCGGCCACCCGCCCCAAACCCTCGATCCTCCCGGCGTCACCCACGGACCCACACAGCAAGCACCCACTCAGCCGTATTCCCCCGCGGTACCCCCGCCCGCCGACGTGCGATCCCAGGATGGATGGGGTCGTCATCCGCACCGGCGGCAGGCCGCCGAAGAAGCCGCCGGGACCGCGCGGCGGGCGGACTTCCCGGCAGGAACCCCGCGCACCGGCCACGCGCGAGTCCGAAGGCACGCCTCTGCGGCCTCGCGACGACGTCGCGGTGCCCCCTGAGTTCGCAGCCCGGCCGCACCACCCGTGCGCGGCTTCGTCGACACCCAGGCTCCGACCTGTGCGATCCAACTTCGTTCAAGGTTCGTTCAGGATCAGCGGCGCAGGGCGGTCTCCTGCCCGACGCGCGAAAGCTTTTCTGGGTTTCGCACGAAGTACAGCCCGGTGATCAGGCCGTCCTCGGTCCGCACCGTCACGACACCGTCCATCGCCTCGCCGGTCCGGATGATCAGCGCCGGGTGGCCGTTGACCTGGACCGACTGCGCCGACGCGGAGCCTGCGATCCTTCCCAGCCCCACCGTGAGCAGTTCGGAGACCGGGTCGAAGCCCACGATGGGTGACAGTGCGGCCGGAACGACTCCGCCGCCGTCGCTCAGGAAGACGACGTCGGGGGCGAGCAGGTCGAGCAGGCTCTGCAGATTTCCTGTTTCGACGGCCTGTTGGAAGGCGAGCAGGGCCACGCGGTTCTCGGCCGGGGAAACGGCCGCGCGCGGTCGGCGCGCGGCGACGTGGTTCCGTGCCCGGTGGGCGATCTGCCGGACGGTGACCCGATTCTTGCCGACGGCCTCGGCGATCTCGTCGTAGTCCAGGTCGAACACCTCCCGCAGCACGAACACCGCGCGCTCGGTCGGCGTCAGCGTCTCCAGCACCAGCAGCATCGCCATCGAGACGCCCTCGGCCAGTTCGACGTCCTCGGCGACGTCGGGAGCGGTCAGCAGCGGCTCCGGCAGCCAGGGGCCGACGTAGGTCTCCCTCCGCCGGCGCAGCGAACGCAGCCGGCCCAGCGCCTGGCGGGTGGCGATCCGGACCAGGTACGCGCGGGGTTCCCGCACGATCCCCGGGTCGACGTCCACCCACCGCATCCAGGTCTCCTGCAGGACGTCCTCGGCGTCGGCGGCCGAGCCGAGCATCTCGTAGGCCACGGTGAAAAGGAGGTTGCGGTGGGTGACGAAGGTGTCGGTGGCGCGATCCACGCTGTCCCCTTCGGCGCCCGGCCGGGTGGTCTCTTCGGTTCGGTCACTGCGCTCGCTCATCACCGGCTCCTGTCCGTTCCTCTTCGTGGTGCCACGCACGAGATGCCGGCCGTGCCCTCGGCGTGACATCCGATCCCGGTGACGTAAGCCACATCGCCACGGCGTCACGCGGCGCGGGTGGCCGGCATCTCCTGTACGACTTCGCCCGACGACGTGCAAGGAGCACACCATGACCGCTCGACTGAATCTGTTCGGCAACCCGATCGCGACCGCGGCCAGGGCCGCCACCCACTTCGGTGCGGCGAGCAGGACGATCCTGCAGGATTCGAGTCTGCCCGCCCCGACCCGGACGCTGGTGCTGCTGCGCGCGAGCCAGATCAACGGTGACGCCTACGCGACCGACGTGTGGACCAAGAACGCCGCTGCCGCCGGAGAGACCGCGGTCCGCGTGAATCTGGTCGCCGCCTGGCGCGAGTCCACGGTCTTCACCGACGCCGAACGCGCGGCGCTGGAACTGACCGAGCAGGGCACCCGGATCGCCGACGCGGCCGGCGGCGTCGACGACGAGGTCTGGAACCGAGTACGCGAGCACTACGACGACGATCAATCGGCCGATCTGGTGATGCTCGTCGCCCTCATGAACGCGACCAATCGCATGTCGGTCATCGTCCGCCAGTCCGGTGGGGAGTACGAGCCCGCCGGCCTCGGTTAGCCGACGGTCGGCGTCCCCGATCCGCGATACCCCGCGCGCAGGCCCCGCGCGGAACCCGAACCCACAAGTGAGGACCCAACGATGGACCCCCGTTTCGACCTGATGGCCAACGACCTCGGCGCCAAGATCGCCAAGCGGATCTACAACGTCGCCCTGGCGATCGTCGACTCGCCGCTTCCCCGGACCACGCAGGACCTGGTGATGCTGCGCGCCAGCCAGATCAACGGCTGCGGCTTCTGCGTCGACTACCACACCAAGGACGCCGCTGCCGCCGGAGAAACCGCGGTCCGCGTCAACCTGGTCGCCGCCTGGCGCGAGTCCACGGTCTTCACCGACGCCGAACGCGCCGCGCTGGAACTGACCGAGCAGGGCACCCGGATCGCCGACGCCCACCCCGGCGTGTCGGACGAGACCTGGAGCCGCGTACGCGAGCACTACACCGACGACCAGATCGCCGCGCTCGTCTCCCTGATCGCCATGATCAACGCCAACAACCGGCTCAACGTGATCATCCGCAACCCCGGAGGCTCCTACCGGCCCGGCCAGTTCGCCGACATGGCCAACTGACCGGCACCCCCATCCCGCCCGCCGCCCGCACGGCTCCGCCACCGGCGCCGGGCGGGCCGTCGTCCCCGGCGTCGGGTGGGTCGGGGCCACGAGGGGCGTGAAACGTCCACCAGTTGCGCGCCCGCTCACCCGGACCGGCGACCATCGACGGAAGCCGCGGCCGCGTCGGCCTCCGAGCCCAGGCACAAAAACGCAGCCTCGCCAAACTCCACGCGGCACATCGGCCGACCGGTCAGGTCCGCGGTGTGCGCGACGCCGACCGAGGAGGAGACGGCCAGGAGCGTGTCCGCATGCGGGATGGGTCCTTCAACGGGACGCACAGGTCGAGCAGTTCACGCCCCGCGTCGGTACACGGCAGACGCACGATCGCGGCGAACTCGCCGCCGCCCAGGCGCGCGCCCAAGCCGCCTCGGCCGGAACACAGCGGTAAAGACGCCGCGCGAGAGCGACCAGAACTCGGCCCCCGGCGCCGTGGCCGTGACGGTCATTGATGTGCTGGACCACCACCGGTGCCACACCCAACCGTTGCGAGGCTTCGACAGGTTCGCGGGCGATGCAACGGCGGACACCGACACGCCCATGCCCTCGACGCCGACGCGGCTGCCGTACACGCGCCGGTACCGTGCGCCTCGCATGCGCCCGGCCCGACACGCCCGGGGCGCACGGATGTCATGTCGACGGAGCAGAGCACACCGACCATGCCGCAGGTGGCAATGACGCCGGCCGCGATCGCGGCGACCGCGGCCACCCCGCGTCCGTCGGGCGAGACGCCGGCGGAGCAGCAGAACCGGATCCGGCTGGGTATCGACGAGCAACTGGCGCAATCCTCACTCGCGACCCGGAACGACTGGAGCCTTCGATGGTTGGCACTGGGTCCGGACAACGCGAACATGGCGTACCTGGCCGCGAATCGCTCCGCCGACACGTTCGCCGTGGTCCTGCGCGGCACGGTCCCAACGTCACCGACCTGCTGGAGGACCTCGACGTGGGCACGGTGGTGCCGTTCACCGCCGTCGGCTCGCCACCCGCCCCGCCGGCCGTTTCCAAAGGCGCGATGGAGGCGTTCGCCCAGATCGTCACGATGAGCACGGCAGGCGTCACCCTGGTGAAGGCGCTCGCCGCCGCCCTCGCCGAGGCCGCGCCGAATCCCGCGGTCCACGTGATCGGTCACAGTCTCGGCGGCTGCGTCGCCACCATAATCGGGCCCTACCTTCGGGCACGGACCTGGCCTGATGCCACCCCGCGGTTCGGCATCCACACCTTCGCCGCCCCCACCGCCGGAGGCCCGGACTTCGCGACATACGTCGACTCCCCGGACTGGGTGGCCAACGAGCGTCACTACAACGACTGGGACCTGGTACCGCGGGCCTGGACCAATCTCGACGACGCCAAGAAGTGGTACCCCGATCCACCCGGACCGGCGGCGAACGACGACGTCAAGGCCGTGATCACCGCGATCGCCTCTCTGCCCGGTCCGCACGTCTACGCCCAGCCGGGCAACACCCACCGGTTGCATCGGAACTACAAGGACGACTACGACCATGGGCCAAGTCGCCTTCCAGCACGCCAACTCCACCTACCTGGGCCTGCTCGGCGCTTCCGATGTGCTGCCGGGCCCGGTGGTGCGGGCCGTCACCCGCAACACCGGAGACGCCGGCAGCGCGGTCGTCATGGCCGCCGAGGATGGTCGGGATCGCGAGGGCTTCGCCGACGGAGAACCCCGAGTCGCACCGCAGCCTCCGCACGGGCCAGGCGTCCGACTGGTTCCGGCTGGACCGCACTCGCAGCCAGAGGTCGCCATACGTGATCCTGGGCGACACGAATAGCCCGCACAGGCCCCGCGCCGACAGCCGATCGCCGCAGCAGCCCTGCGCCCGCCCGGCGGGCTACTCCCAGACCGTCGCCGCCATACGCACATGCGGCTCCACGGGCACCCCGAGTTCGATCTCCACGTACGCCACGTGGCCTTCGTCGGTCGCCACGCAGTAGCGCGCGCCCACCGCGGCGGCACTCGCCTGACGGCTGCCGTACTTCGCCAGCGCGGCCGTGCATTCCGCGGGCGTCGCGGCGTAGGCGCTTTGAGGCAGGCGAGCGACCGTCGCGGTCGGGCCTTCCGGGACCAGCGACGCTTGGCGGCCATCGAACAGCGCCACGAGGTCGGCACCCGCGGCGGACGGCATCGCCATGGGAGGCACGGCATCCAAGTCCAGGTATTGCAAACCGGGTTCCAGCACGAGACCGACGGAGCGCGTCAGCACCCTGGGCGGTGCGTCGGCGGGCTCGGACGCCTGCGGTGGAATGCCAGAAGCGGAACCACCAGGCGCCGCCGCTGTCCGGGAGGGCGAACGCGAGGCGCCCGTCGCGGCTTCGGCCGAGCCGTCGCCTCCACCGGACCACAAACCACCGGCCGCCCAGATCGTCACCACGATGCCGATGACCGGGAGGACGATCCCGACCACCCACCAAGCCCACTTCGGTTGGCTATGGTCGCTCACTCGATCCCCCGTCCGCTACGACCCTCGGCGCGTTCGCGACCCTAGCAGCGCCCTCCGCCAGGGCAGGCCGACTCGGCTCCGAGAGGCCCCGCTTCGTCGGCGACCTCCTCGACATGACCCCCGGCACCACCCACCGGTGAGCCGGTTGCGGCGGAATCTTGCGATCACGTGGTGTGGCCGACGATGCTCGGTCCGTGACGGTGAGTCGAGGGTAGGGGAGGGTCGCGCGGTGGGTGAGCACGAGGGGGACAAGGATTTCGGTCAGCAGAAGCCGAGTCCGGACGGTTCGAAGCCGGCGCCGATGCCGGGGCGGCACAAGAAGGACGACCCCAAGGACGGCAAGTGACCGAGCACGACCCGCTCGCGTACGCCCGACGGCTCGCGGACACCGTCGCGGCGGCGGTTCCCGGCCTGGACCCGCAGTGGCGCGAAGCGGTCGCGACCGTGCGTCGGGACCTGTTCCTGCCGGACCGCGTCTGGACCGACACCGAGCCCGTGGACCACTCCGTCGACGAGAAGGCGTGGTGGGAGGCGGCGTATGACGACATCCCGGTGGTCACCGCCATGGATCGCGCGCCGGGCCGTGAGGACTGGCCCATCTCGTCCGCGTCACAACCCTCGGTCGTCGCGGCGATGCTCGACCTGCTCGACCCCACCACCGGACCGTTCCTGGAGATCGGCACCGGCACCGGCTGGAACGCCTGCCTCCTGCGCGCGGCCACAGGCCGGGAAGTGGTCAGTGTCGAGATCGATCCGGACCTGGCCCGATCGGCCCGCGCCGCGTGCGAACGCGCGGGCATACGCCCGCACATCGTCACCGGCGACGGCGTTCTCGGTCACCCCTCTCACGCCCCGTATGCCGCCGTGGTCGCCACCTGTTCCGTGAAAACCGTCCCTGCGGCGTGGGTCGAACAGACCCGGCCCGGTGGGACGCTCCTGCTCCCGTGGACCTCGCCGTGGGTGTCGTACGGCATCGCCCGCCTGATCCGCGACGCCGACGGGGGAGCGACGGGCCCGTTCGCCGCGCTGGGCTCGTTCATGCCGCTGCGCGCCGCGGCGGCCGGGTACGACGCCGACCCGCCGCCCGTGGACCACGACGCCCCCACCCGCGAGCGTGTGTCGGACCTGGCACCGTGGGCGGTGCAACCGGAGGAGCCCGAGGCCGCGTTCGTCGTCGGCGCCACCCTGCCCGGACACCGCTTCCTCACCGCCCGTGCCCACGACCCGCAGCCGGGCGAGTGGTGCTGCACCCTTCGAGTGATCGACGCCACCGGTGCGAACTGGGCCGACGTCGACCACACCCGAGGCGAGGACCAGGGCCCGTTCCCGGTCACCGTGCACGGCGAACGCGACGTGTGGGCCGACATCGAACACACCCACGACCGATGGACCGCCCGGGGCCGCCCCGGGCCGGAACGCTTCGGCCTGCGCGTCGAACCGAACGGCGACCAACACGTGTGGTTCGACGACCCGTCCGGCCCGACGTGGCCCCTACCGGGAACGGACCGCCACACGACGAAGGTGTGAACCCGCACGTCAACGCGCGGACCGAAGTTGCGTGTGGCATTCGACGGCCGGGAGGTCGAGACCTCCGCCCAGATATTCGGGGATCCGGGCTCGGGACGATCCTTCCCGACGCCCCCTGCCGGCCTCGGACTGTCCAAAGGGCAACCGGCCGTGTTCCCTTTCGAGGCGTCACCGGTGCTGCTGCGCCGGACAGTGCTGCTCGACGGCTTCTGGGTCGACGTGCTGCGCGACCGGACCAAGGCGGATCCCGGTTGGGGCGTGCGGGGTGGCGGATCGCCGAATGCACCGCCGAGGGGCGACCGCTGCTGCTCCACGCCCCGGCGGGGTTTCTGCGGCTGCTTCGGTACGCGGTCACCGCCGATCGGGACTGACGGTCGTCCCCGGGTCCTTGCCGCCCGATGGCCGCCCAGGGCGTCCTGCAGGTGAGCGGGTCGCGGTACACGAACCCCCCGCGGGGCGCTACCAGGGCTCTTCTGGCCGCTGTCGGTCGACAACGGCACGAACGCGACCGTGGACGTGTACGACCACGCGGACTGCTTCCGAGCCGTACGTCCTCCGGCCGCCGTCGAACGCGGTCACCGACTCGACGTGCCCGCGCGGCACCTCCACCGACCCGGACCCGCGCGCCGTCGGGTGCGGTCAGGGCCGCGTCGATCGGCGTCGCCGCGTACGGTGACCGCGCCGGCGGTGGTGTCGGAGGTCATCGGGCCTTCCCCTTCCCGTGTCGGGCGCTGCGACGGCGGCCCGGCCCCGTGTCGGGCTCGCCGCCGGGTCAGTGTGTCCGATCCTGCTCTGGAGGAGGGCCTTGCGTGGCTCCGTCGGTGTTCCTCGGGCCCATGGCGTCGGTGCGTGTGGGCCGGCGCAGGCGGACCATGCGTCGGGTGCCCCACACCCTGTCGTAGGCGTACGTCATCCGGATGCCGACCCGCAGCGCCAGGCATTGGCCGCGCGACCAGCCGAGCAGACGGCCCATGCGGTCCATCACCGCGAGGCTCACGTCGCGGTTCACCTCGATCTCGGCGCGGGCGGTCCTGCGCAGGGCCCGCCCGATGTCCGCCCCGCCGTCGCGGGCGGACAGCCGCAGCAACTCCTCGTGGCAGTACGCGAGGTGATTCTCCTCGTCCTCGCAGATCATCCGGATGCCCCGGCCGATGTCGGGGTCGTCGCCGAGGTATCGGCGCAACATCCGCATGTCCTCCGCGGCGCGCTGCTCGGTTACGCGGCTGTGCACCAGGTATTCGACGATGTCGTCCTCGGTCAGCGGTTCGTCCCGGCGCAGCCGATCGTGGGCGAGGCCCAGTCCCCGGCGTTCGAGGAGCATGCAGTAGTCCGTCTCGGGCGGGACGTCGACCGGGTCGAGCCCGCGGCGGTGCAGCATGGCGTTGAAGATGCGCCCGTGCTTGTCCTCGTCGGCGCCGTGCCGGGCGATCTTGGGCGCCAGTTCCGGGTCGCGGGCCAGGGCGGCGATCCGCCCGTTCTCCCACCCGCCCTGGTTCTCGCCCTTCGCCGCGATGCTGCAGAACAGGCGGAACGCCTCGTCGTCCTGGTGGATCTGTCGAAGGATGTCGCGAGGACCGAGCACGGTAGAGCCTTCCATTCCCTCGGGGCTGCGGATACCGCGGATACTGCGGATACCGCCAAACCCCACCACCGGACCGGCCGGATACCGGCACAGTCGCCGGAGGTGCCCGAATACCACCTCTCCGCGAAGTGAAACCGCCCGATCCCGCGAGGTCGTCGCGCCCCCGAGTGCGCGGGCGTCAGCCGGTGAGGGTGGTGTGCAGCGCGTCGAGGCCGTCGCGGTGGATGCCGCTGAACGGGTCGACCGCCTCGCTCTCCTTGACGCCGTCGGGGGTGCCGCGTTCGAGCGTGGTGCTCTCGGGGATGTGGGGGAGCCAGTCGGGCAGGGAGTCGAATCCGCCGATCAGGTCCCATACGCGCTGCGGCGGGGCGGGCGGAATCCGCTCACGGACGTGGATGCCATGGTCTTTCTCCTGTTCGGGTTTCTCGGTTCGGGTGTGTGTTTCGGGTCGGGTGGTCGGCCGGGGTCAGGCGCCCTGGGGGAGCGGGGCGTCGGGGGCGACGAGGCCGGCGGAGCGCAGGTCGTGCCAGAACGCGACCGGGACGTCCGTGTTCAGGGCGGCGACGTCCTCGGCGATGCGACCGGGGCGGGTGGCGCCGGGGATGGCGGCGGCCGCCGCGGGGTGGGCCAGGGAGAACTGGAGGGCGGCGGCCTTGATGCCGATGCCGTGCCGGTCGGTGAGGGCCTTGAGCCGCGCGACTCGCTCGACGATCTCCGGCGGGGCCTGCTGGTACTCGAAGTGGCTGCCGCCGGCGAGCACGCCGGAGCTGTACGGTCCGCCGACGATCATGTCGACGTTCGCCGCCTGGGCCATCGGCAGCAGGCGCCCGAGGGCGTGTCGGTGGTCCAGGAGGGTGTAGCGGCCGGCGAGCAGGAATCCGTCGGGTCGGGGCTCGTCCAGGGCCAGGGTCAGCTCGATCGGCTCGGTTCGGTTGACGCCGAGTCCCCAGGCCTTGATCACACCTTCGTCGCGGAGTCGGGAGAGCACCCGGAAGGCACCGGTACGGGCCTCCTCGTACTTGTGCAACCACAGGTCGCCGTGGAAGTCCTGGGCGATGTCGTGGACCCAGACGATGTCCAGGCGGTCGACACCGAGGCGCTTCAGGCTGCCCTCGATCGAGCGCTCGGTGGCGTCGGCGGTCCACTGGTGGAGCATGCGGTTGGCGTTGCCGTGTTCGAACAGACCGCCCTTCTCGCCGAATTCGCGGTCTCCCGTCTCGTGCTCGTCGAGGACGACGCGGCCGACCTTGGAGGACAGCACATACGAGTCGCGGGGCTTGGTCGCGAGGAGCGCCCCCAGGCGCTCCTCGGCGAGTCCGGCCCCGTAGAAGGGGGCGGTGTCGTAGAAGCGGATGCCCTGGTCCCAGGCGGCCTCGACGGTGGCGGCGGCCTCGTCGTCGGGTATCGCGCGGAACATGTTGCCGAGGGGGGCGGTGCCGAAGCCGAGTCGGCCGGGGAGGAATTCGCGGAGGGACATGGGATGCCTCTTTCGATGTTCGACGGGTGTTTCGCCGGTGGGGGGTGTGGGGTGTCCCCGATGTGGGGAGCCGGGGCGCGGCGGGCCGTTTCGGGTGGGCCGGGGTCGTTCGCGACGGCCCGGCGCGTGCTCAGTCGAGCCGGTCCGGGTGGGGGCCGGTGCGCAGGCCGCGGTCGCCGGCGGCGATCGTGGCCATGTCCTCGTCGGTGAGCGCGAAGTCGAACACGTCGAGGTTCTCGCGGATGCGGGCCGGGGTGACCGACTTCGGGATGACGATGTTGCCGAGCTGCAGGTGCCAGCGCAGCACCACCTGCGCCGGGGACTTGCCGGTGCGGGCCGCGATGGCGGTGATCGCCTCGTCGTTCAGGACGGCGCCCTGGGCGAGCGGGCTCCATGCCTCGGTGGCGATGCCGTGTTCGGCGTGGAAGGCGCGCAGCTCGGCCTGCTGGAGACCGGGGTGCAGCTCGATCTGGTTGACGGCGGGCACGAGGTCGCTGTCGTCCAGCAGGCGTCGCAGGTGGGCGGGTTGGAAGTTGGACACGCCCGCCGCGCGGATGCGGCCCTCGGCGGCGAGGCGCTCGATGGCGCGCCAGGAGTCGAGGTAGAGGTCGCGGGCGGGGGCGGGCCAGTGGATCAGGTAGAGGTCGACGGTGTCGAGGCCGAGCTTGGCGAGGGCGGTGTCGAAGGCGCGAAGGGTGCGGTCGTAGCCCTGGTCGGCGTTCCACAGCTTGGTGGTGACGAACAGTTCCTCGCGCGGGAGTCCGGAGCCGGCCAGGGCCCGACCGACGCCGGTCTCGTTGCCGTAGATCGCGGCGGTGTCGATGCTGCGGTAGCCGGCCTCCAGGGCGTCGGCGACGGCGGTGGTGGTCTGCTCCTCGCGGACCTGGAAGACGCCGAAGCCGAGCTGTGGGATCTCGACGCCGTTGTTCAGCTTCACGGTGGGGATGGTGGTGCTCACGGTGGTGCCGTTCTCTCGGTTGGTGGGGGTCCGCTACAGAATGTTTCGGGAAATTGCGGGGATCCTGGGGGAGTTCGGGGAGTTCGGGGAGCTCAGAGAGCCCAGAGAGTTCGGGCCGCCCGTCCGGTCCGCGCGCTCGGTGAGCGTGTACCTGACGGTCTGGGCGGCGATCGGGCCGTCGCGGAAGGCGTAGGTGTCGATCCCGTCGATGACCCGCCGAACCCCGTCGTGGCCGCGGAAGGTTCCGGCGGGGGTGATCAGTACGGCGTCGGCCGTGTGGTTCCCGGCGATCAGGTCGAGATCTCCGGTGGCGAGTCGCCGTCCGTCCGCGAAGGTCTGCTGCGGAGTGCGGGTCATCGGGCGAGCTTCGCCAGCGCCGCGGTGGCGAAGCCGTGGTCCTGCTCGGGGGCGCCGCCGCCGACGCCGACGGCGCCGATGAGCCGGCCGTCGCGGTGTACGGGGACGCCGCCGGCGATGAACAGCAGGGGGCGGTCGAGTGCGGTGGTCAGCGAGTGGAACGGGCCGTCGGGCTTGACGAGATCGACCAGATCGGCGGTCGGGGCGTTCAGCTGCAGGGCGGTGTAGGCCTTGCGGGTGCTGGTCTCGCCGGCGATCAGGACGGCCCGGTCGTCGCGGCGGAAGGCGAGCGGGTGCCCGCCCGCGTCCAGGACGGTCACGCCGACCGCGACCCCGGCCGCCTCGGCGGCGGTACGGGCGGCCGTGATCAGGGTCTCGGCGTCGGCGGTGGTCAACGGGGTCACGGGGGTGGTGTTCATGGTGGTGCTCTCCTGCGTGTGGGGGATGGGGGGTCAGTGGTGGACGGGGACGCGGCCGGCGGCGGTCGGGGGGACGCTCGCGGGGTCGGCCGCCTCGGTTTGCCGCGCCGAGGTGCGACGCTCGAGGGCGGCGGACCACAAGGCGAGGACGAGGGCCGCGCCCGCGAGAACGGCGCCGACCCAGTTCGGGGCGGTGTAGCCGAGCCCGGCGGAGATGACCATCCCGCCGAGCCAGGCGGCGAGCGCGTTGCCGAGATTGAAGGCGCCGATGTTGACGGCGGAGGCCAGGGTGGGCGCGCCGTGGGCCTGGTCGAGAACCCGCTTCTGGAGCGGCGGAACGGTGGCGAAGCCCAGCGCGCCGACCAGCAGGATGGTCACCGCGGCCAGAATTTTGTTGTGCGCGGTGACGGTGAACAGCGCCAGCACCACGGCGAGCCCGCCGAGGGTGACGTACAACATCGGCATCAGCCTGCGGTCCGCGAACCGGCCGCCGAGCAGGTTGCCCAGGAACATGCCGACCCCGAACAACACCAGCAGCCAGGTGACCGCGCCGTCCGAGTAGCCGGCCGTGTGGGTCATCATCGGGGCGATGTAGGTGATGGCGGCGAAGACACCGCCGAAGCCGAGCACCGTCATCGCCATCGCGAGCAGCACCTGCGGGTTGCGGAACGCGGTCAGCTCCCGGCGCAGATGGGCGCCCTCCGGGCGGGGCATGGCCGGCACCAGCCTCGCGATGCCGAGCAGGCCGATCACGCCGAGCGCGGCGACGCCCGCGAAGGTGACCCGCCAGCCGACGGCCTGGCCGATGAAGGTGCCCAGCGGTACGCCGACGATGTTGGCGACGGTCAGTCCGGTGAACATGGTGGCGATGGCGCCGGCCTTGCGGTCGGGCGCCACCAGGCCGGCGG